>NZ_DVEH01000035.1 GCF_015295825.1 Thermosynechococcus sp. M98_K2018_005 | reverse complement strand
TATAAGATGAGCAAAAAGTGCAGGGTTTCTCGGAGGTCTTTGATGAGTACCCCGATTGCGCCGATTCAGCTTCCCCCCTGTGGTGACTGCACTGCGGATGCGGCATGGTTGGAGGCAGCTCTTCTCAATTGGCTCAATACCGAGTATTTACCGGAAGCGGTGAATCTGGCGATCGCCCAGCGGGCGGCTCAAGTGTACCGCCGTCAGCGATTGGAAGGAGAGCATGATCTTGGCGGCATTCTCTTGGCACTGGTCACGGAGTTGCAAGAGTTTGATTTTTCCCAAAGCTTTTACAGTGAGTTTGCAGTCGCTAATGCGGTGAGTGATTTGCTCCTGCGGCGGCTGGGCATTGAACCCTGCTGTGGGGCGCACTAGGCTTTGGGTTGCCAGTTGGGTTTGACCACTTGACGACAGCGGGCAATGACAAGGGCATGATCCGGTACATCTTCTGTGACCGTTGAACCCGCCGCCACCGTGACATTTTCGCCAAGGGTGACGGGAGCTACTAAAACACTATTAGCACCGGTCTTGGTGCCGCTACCGATATGGGTGGGGTGCTTGTGCACGCCGTCGTAGTTGGCGGTAATGGTTCCTGCCCCGATATTGACACGATCGCCCAAGGTGGCATCGCCTAGGTAAGAGAGATGAGAGGCCTTGGTCTCACTGCCCAACTGCGCTTTTTTTAGCTCGACAAAGTTACCAATGCGGCAGTGATCGGCAACCAGACTTTGCTGGCGGATGTGGGCAAAAGGTCCCACTTGGGTATCATTACCAATTTCACTGTCGCTAATTACGGCATAGCGCACCGTCACCCGTTCCCCAATGACACTATTTTCAATCAAAGTGCCCGGGCCAATGATGCTACCGCTGCCAATACGGGTTTGGCCGCGCAGGTGAGTTTGCGGTTCAATCACCACATCCGGTGCCAGCTCAACGGTGTCTTCAATTGTGGTACTGGCCGGATCAATGAGGGTGACCCCCGCCTGCAACCAAGCGTTTTTAATGCGATTTTGCAGCACTTGATAGGCTGCCGCCAACTGCACGCGATCGTTAACGCCCAAAATTTCCTCATAGTCTTCCACGTCCACCGCCATCACAGGACTGAGGGCATTAACGGCATCGGTGAGGTAGTATTCCTGCTGATCATTATTGGACTGGAGATGGGGCAACACAGCGGCGAGTTGCGGCCAATGGAAACAATACACCCCAGCATTGATACGGCGGTTTTGCTTTTGGGCTGTGGTGCAGTCACGGTCTTCAATAATTTGCTTCAAGATATTCTGACTGTCACAAATCACACGGCCATAACCTTGGGGGTTGGGAATTTGTGCCGTTAAAATCGTGGCCGCATTGTTGTGTTTCTGGTGGACTTCGAGCAACTTCGCCAGTGTCTCCCCACGCACGAGGGGCACATCGCCATTGAGCACCAAAAGATGGCCTTCATAGTCCTTGAGGTGGGGCAAAAGCTGCTGTACAGCATGACCCGTTCCCAGTTGTTCGCGCTGCTCGACAAATTCCACGTGGGGCTGATCAGCTAACGCGGCACGGACAGCGTCTCCCCCATAGCCAATGATCACAAACTGCCGTTGGGGTTGCAGAGATTGAACTTGGTGCAAAACCCAGCCCACCAGCGATCGCCCACCTAGGGGATGGAGAACTTTTGGCAGCGAGGATTTCATCCGTGTGCCTCGTCCTGCCGCTAAGACTGCCACAATGACCATGGATTGATTGTGCCTCAATAGAGCAAAGGGATGGCGAACTAGCAATACTGGGGGGAAGCAGCCCAGCAGCATCAGCGCCATGCACAATTGGAGTATACCAAGGTTGCGGTAGCCAAAGATAGCAGCGCCACAGGCGAGTCAATGCGCCCAAGATGAATCAACGGCACCAAAATCCAGTAAGGTTGATGCAGTAGTTGACGAGTCACTCACAGTCCATGACCGCTTCAAAATCGACCAAGCGACCTGTCCCCTTGGCGGCTCAGTTCCTAAAACTGGTGGGAATCATCCTACTCCTCACCTTTTTGCTCGAGTGGGGCATTCTCTTTATTACCCCCCAGTTCAATAACAGCCAGTGGCAACTCACGGTCGTCAACCAATTCATTGAGCGCGGTGCCACTCCCTTGATTGGGTTTGTCTTTATCTACACTGGCTTTTGGATTCAAGCGGTCTCTGGGAGTGCGACGCAGCCGGAGCCGGGAGAACCTGCCCTCAAGGATTGGCGATTCTGGGTCTTTGTCCTCTCGAGTTTGCTGGGATTGCTCTGCCTGCTGGGGATTCCCCTCTACCTATCGATTACGGGGCAAATTACGGAACAGGCGGTCAACCAAATCAATCAAGAGGCGGCACAGGCAGAAATTCGGGTTGAGCAAGAACAGCAGCAAATTAAACAACTGGCTAGTAGCGGTCAACTGGAGCAACTCCTGAAAAGCAATCAACTGCCCCCCGATCAACAGGCGATTCTCGAGCAGTTACAAAAAGACCCCCGAGCTCTTGATAAACAAGCGGGTCAGGCACGGGAGCGCATCCGCAACCAACAACAGGAAGCAGTGAATCGGGCGCAACAGGAAGCCTTTGTGAATCGTCTAAGGGTAGGAATTCGTAGTTTTCTATTGGCAGTGGGCTTTATTACCATTGGTTGGAGCGGTCTGCGCGAGCACCGCTAGGCATCGTTACCATTGCCGCCTACCTGAGGAGTACAATATGCTCTGCCTCATTGTGCGTTGGCGTCTTCTGTCGCAGTCGGCGGGTCTCGGCTGCTTGATCAGCCTGCTGCTCCAACTGACGGCTGCAGCAGTGGAATTGCGGGTCGCGGTGTTAGAGCGGGTACGTCAAGTAACAATCAGTAGCTCCACCCCAGCGCAATTACGGGATGAGGCGGGTCGGGTGCTGACAGTGGCACCGCAGCAGAATATTACGGCGGTTCTCACGGGGGTGGGGGTACAAGCAGGGGGTGTGCGGGGACGGCAAGTTTTCCTCGAACCTCGAGACAATGGCCTCGTGCGCGTGGGCGATCGCTGGTATCGCGGGCAGTTGCAATTGGTGAGTACCAGTGAGGGTATTATCGCCATCAACCTAGTGGATTTAGAGGAGTATCTACCCAGTGTCGTGGGCAAGGAAATGTATCCCTCTTGGCCACTGGAAGCCCTCAAAGCCCAAGCGGTGGTCTCCCGTTCCTTTGTCCTCTTTCGGCGCGATCGCGAACGCCGTCGTCCCGGTAGTCTTTTTGATGTGGGTGCCACCGTCACCCATCAGGTGTATCCGGGGGTAAGTTCAGAAACCGCCAGTACCCTAGCTGCCGTTGCCGCTACACGCGGTCAAGTGCTTACCTACAATGGCCGCATCATTGAAGCCGTCTTCCATGCCTCCTCGGGGGGGCACACCGAAAATTCAGAGCACGTTTGGCAAAATGTCGTTCCCTACCTGCGCGGTACCCCTGACTTTGACCAAGTCTCCCCCAACTTTCAGTGGACGGTTCGTTTCACCGCAGCACAACTGCAACAACGCCTCGCCGGTATTGGTACCATCGTTGGCTTTCGCCCCTTGCAATTGACCCCCCAAGGGCGAGTCATAGCAGTGCAAGTGGTGGGCACGGCGGGTAGCCGTACGGTTTCAGGCAGTGAACTACGGCGGGTGTTGGGACTGCGCAGTACTCTCCTAACGATTACACCAGAGTACGGCAATGTGGCCAGTCAAACAGGACAAAGTGTGCCGGTAGCCTTTACGATTACGGGGCGGGGTCACGGTCATGGCTTGGGCATGAGCCAATGGGGGGCTTATGGTATGGCACTGCAGGGCTACACCTACGACCAGATTTTGACCTACTATTACCAGGGCGTGACATTGAGTACACTACCCACTATCCATTGAACACTACACTCCTCTTCCCACAGCCTCTTACACTTGGTATTGGCTGCCTGTAAATTTCATTGACGACCTCATTGCCCATGCCCTTTAAGAGCAAGCGGTCTGCCCTTGTTCCCTCTAACCCATGGGTCACGACTCCCTCTTTTATCAACTCTTTGCCCAGTTGCCCCAGACCTTTTTTGACCTCTTGGGTCTAGACTCTTCTGAGGGCTAGCGCTTTGGCTCTGTTGAACTTAAAGAAACCTCCTTTCGCGTCGATGGGGTCTTTTCACCCCCTGACCCCTCAGGAGTGGTCTATTTCTGCGAAGTCCAGTTTCAGCGCGACAACACTTTCTACAGGCGCTTCTTTGCTGAGATTTTCCTGTATCTGCGCCTAAAGCGCGATACGTTCTCTGACTGGCAAGCGGTGGTGATTTACCCTGACCCCCACACGGAGCAGGCAGACATTACTCCCTATGCTCCCCTTGTCAACAGCGATCGCCTGCGGCGGGTGTATCTAAATGAGCGACCGTCGCCAGAGGAGTTGCCATTGAGTCTAGGGCTGATGAAGCTGATGACGTTGTCCAAAGCAGAGATGCCAAAAGCGGCGAAATTCCTCGCGCAGAGCACTCAGGACAAAGTCGTTCAAAAGCGGGAGGTCACAATAGAGTTAATCACGAGGATTATGCTGTATCGGTTCACCGAGCTGAGTCGCGAGGAGATGCTGCGGATGCTGGGACTGACGACTGAGGAACTGAAACGAACACGGTTTTATCAGGAGATTTACACTGAAGGGCGGCAGGAAGGATTATAGGAGGAAGAAGTAGTAGTTGTTCTACGTCTGGTCAGGCGAGGTTTGGGGAGTTGCCCCCTGCCCTGGAAGAGCGTATTCGGCAGCTGTCTGTGGCTTAAATTGAAGCCCTAGCGGCAGCCCTCCTTGACTTCACTGAGTTGGGAGAACTAACGGCTCAATAGAAACCTGCATAGGCCAGCCTTTCGTACTCAAGTATGGTATCCAACGGTATCAAAAGTGCTGTACTTACTGTTGACGAGCCTTGCTGTCCTCGATTATGCTGCCCCTAGCATGACGGGTAAAACTGGTTGTGGTTTTAACACTCTATTTCTTGCGCCACGGGCAGACTGGTTTTAGTCGCGCCAATGCCTACTGTGGAGAACTGGATCCACCCTTGACGGATGCCGGTCTAGCGATGGCTGAGGCCTTTGCTGATCACTATGCCCAGTTACCGTGGCAAGCCGTCTTTGTCAGTCCAATGTTGCGCACTCGAACCACGGCACAACCTCTATGTGATCGCGTGGGTCTGCAGATGCAGATCCGCGATGGTCTGCGGGAAATTCACTATGGTCAGTGGGAAGGCCTCTCCCCGCAAGAGGTGAATGCCAAGTTCCACGATGACTATGTGCGCTGGCTGGCGGATCCGGGCTGGAATGCCCCCACAGGAGGTGAGCGGGGGATTGACATCTACTACCGCAGTAATGCCGTTCTCTTAGAAATTGAACGGGAGTATCCCGACGGCAATGTTCTGCTGGTTTCCCACAAGGCCACAATTCGGATTATGCTCTGTGGTCTTCTTGGTATTGATGTGGGACGATTTCGCGATCGCATTGCTGCCCCGGTAGCCAGTGTCAGTATTGTGGAATATACCTCCCGTGGGCCATTGCTCCTTGCCCTTGCGGAGCGATCGCACCTGAGTCCCGAACTACGGCACTTGCCAGGCACCTAGCCTATACGGTCATAATGTCCTTTTCTTTCTCGGCGAGCAGGGCATCAATTTTACCGATGTATTTATCGGTGAGCTTTTGCACTTTCTCTTGCAAGTCTTTCACTTCATCTTCAGTGAGTTTGCCAGCTTTGCCCTCTTTTTTGATGTGATCAATAGCATCACGGCGAATGTTGCGAATGGCGACTTTGCCCCCTTCGGCAATTTTGGCGGCAGTTTTCACCAGTTCTTTGCGGCGCTCTGTGGTTAAGGGTGGAATATTGAGGCGGACGCTGGAGCCATCGTTGTTGGGCGTCAACCCTAAGTCAGAGAGTTGAATGGCTTTTTCAATGCTGGCTAATGTGGAGCGATCGTAGGGCTGAATCAAAATCGTGGTTGCATCTGGGGTGGAGATATTGGCCAACGAGCGCAGGGGGGTTTCCGTGCCGTAGTAGTCCACCATGACCCGGTCTAATAACGCCGCGTTGGCGCGACCCGTGCGGATACTATTAAAGTCATGCTGGGTTGCTTCAACCGATTTTTGCATCCGCTCTTCGACATCAGCTAATTTCACAGCAGCCTCCAACTATCAGCTAATTTCACAGCAGCCTCCAACCATCGTGCCAATGGGTTCCCCAGTCAAGGCGCGGTAGATGTTACCGGCTGTTTCTAAACTAAACACAATAATGGGGATATCATTATCTTTGCACAGAGCGATCGCTGTACTGTCCATCACCGCCAAGTTGTGGGTGAGAGCATGGGTGTAGGTGAGACTACGGTAGCGACGCGCATTAGGATTTTTGTGGGGATCAGCATCATAGACGCCATCGACTTTAGTGGCCTTGAAGATCACTTCCGCATCAATTTCGGCAGCTCGCAGGGCGGCTGTTGTGTCAGTGGTAAAAAAAGGATTCCCTGACCCCGCCCCAAAGATCACTACCCGTCCCTTTTCCAGATGGCGAATGGCACGGCGACGAATATAGGGTTCGGCTACCTCCTGCATGGCGATCGCTGTCTGTACCCGTGTGGGCACATTCATTTGTTCGAGGGCGTCCTGAAGGGTCATGGCATTCATGACGGTGGCAATCATACCGATGTAGTCTGCCGTTGCCCGATCCATGCCAGCAGCCGCTCCTTTCATACCGCGAAAGATATTGCCACCCCCCACCACAATGGCGGTTTGAACTCCCGCTTGCACCACCTGAGCAATTTCGCTAGCAAATGCCTGCACCACTTTTGGATCAATGCCGTAGTTCAGGTTGCCCATGAGGGCTTCACCGCTCAATTTGAGCAATACGCGGCGATATTTAGGACTCATTGCGAGGATTCTTGCACTCCAATACGCTCCCCATCAACGATAGCAGGTTAGACGCGCCCGGTTGGACTCGAACCAACGACCAATCGCTTAGAAGGCGAGTGCTCTATTCCGCTGAGCTACGGGCGCATTTTTGAATATTTTCCCACAAGGCATAAGCTGAAAGTAAGATCTCCATAGTAAGGATGATTGAGATGGAGCTGAATTCTCCCCCTTCACGTTTACTTTTGGTCTGTGCTGACAACCAGTTGTCACAGCGGATGGGGCAAGACCTTCAGGCAGCAGGCTATGACCCCGTGATTGCAACAACGGAAAAGGAATGTCACTTGGCCTGCACAGAATGGCAGCCTGCCCTGATCATCATGGATCGCTATTTGGGGCGGCTCAATAGTATGGAGTTGTGCCAGCGGTTGCGTCAGCAGGGGATTAGTTTGCCAATTCTACTGATGCTGGAGAGCGATCGCCTAGAAGATCGGGTGGCGGTGCTGGAGTCGGGAGCCGATGATTACCTGCTGCTGCCCTATAGTCCCAAGCCCTTTTTGCAAATGATTCAGCTTTATCTGAAGCCGCCAGTCACCCAAAGCGAGGTGTTGCGATTTGATAATTTGACCCTCGATCTCTTGACGCGGCGGGCGGAGCGCAATGGACGCACAATCGACCTGACGATGAAGGAGTACGAACTGCTGAAATTTCTCATGGAACATCCCCGCGAAGTCCTCACCCGTGAGCAAATTTTGGAAAATGTCTGGGGTTATGACTTTTTGGGAGAATCCAACGTCATTGAAGTGTATATTCGCTATCTGCGGCTAAAGATTGAACCCGATGGTGAAAAACGGTTGATTCACACAGTGCGAGGAGTAGGGTATGTTCTCCGTGAAGCCTAAGTTACGCTGGCTAGTGGTGGGATGGGTCACGTTGGGGTTACTGCTGGGCTGTCAAAGCCTGAGCCAAGGGGATCCAGCCGCACCCCCACAAATGGTTCGCGGCATTCCGCAATATCTACCGATTACGGCCAAGGCGCGCATTCACGATACATGGATTCAGTTGGAAGTGGCGCGCACACCCGCACAGCAGCAGTTGGGCTTGATGTTTCGTCCTGAATTGCCGGGCGATCGCGGGATGCTGTTTCCCATGTCTCCGCCCCAAGTGGCCAGCTTCTGGATGAAGAACTGCCTGATTCCCCTCGACTTGATTTTTCTCAGGAACGGTAAAGTGGTGGCGATCGCCCCGCAAGCCCCTCCTTGCCGAACACTCCCTTGCCCCACCTACGAGTCTGGGGTTCCAGTGGACGCTGTTTTAGAACTAGCGGGTGGCCGCGCCGCTGAATTAGGGCTGAAGGTGGGAGATGCAGTAGAAATTGTCAAGCTCTAATCTGAGCTACTGATTAATCTATCGCCTTGAAAAAGGCTACGCGTGATTAGATAATGTCAATTCAATTTGAAGATAGCCTGAATAAAGGCTGTGTAATCAACGACCAGCCCGTCAAAGAACGAATCACTTCCGCCGTCATTGGTGACAATACAGCTTGCAGCTTTTGACGCAGGGCTTCCAGTGTCTCGAATGACTACCCTACCAATGCTGCCATCACCACTCAATGGGATTGACCTCGGGAGCAAACACAGGCACGACAGTCGGTGGCCAATTGATGGTGTTTGCGCGATGCGCAGTAGCTTGATCCATCTGCACCACCAGCACCGCATCCCACTGCACAATCGCTCTATAGCTGTCAAACCCGCAACGGTGCCATCACTGCTGGGGGGAGGATGCGGGCGGCGTCTTAACTGCAATCGCGGCTGGCGTCCCCCTTGGCGATAGGCGCTGAGCCGTAATGGTGGGCGCGTTGCGATCGAGCAATGGGGCCATTTGGGGCGGCGGTGGACAAGTCCTGGCTTGAGCCAGTAGAGCATCTGCAAGCGTTCGGGCATCGGTTTCGTACTGGACAGCCGTTTTCACAGGGATGATCAGAAGAACACGTAGTCTGGCTCTGCCACAGATTGCCATTATGTCAAGACATTGAACCGAATAGAAAACGGCTGTAAGCGGCGTTGCAGTGCTTCAGAGCTTTCTGTAATTGTCTGTAATTGTGAGCAGGAGCGGGCGAGCCATAAAGGTCTCCTACTGAAGAAAGATTTTCACTAGAGCTGCCTCCATTTCTTTTAGGGACTTGGCAAGGTTTCCGTTGGAGCTGCTTGCTGGTG
This sequence comes from Thermosynechococcus sp. M98_K2018_005, assembly GCF_015295825.1. GTDB lineage: Bacteria > Cyanobacteriota > Cyanobacteriia > Thermosynechococcales > Thermosynechococcaceae > Thermosynechococcus. The sequence goes on along the minus strand of NZ_DVEH01000035.1, from coordinate 7,946 downwards.
AGTCAAAAGCTAAAGGCTCTGCAGTTTGTTCTTGCTTTTGTTCTTCTGACACCTCAGAAATTGCGGAGTTAAACTGAATTTGATTGAGGATGGTAGCTTCTATTTCTGGCGTATCATTTTCTTCAATAATCAGAGCATTGATTTCTTTAAGATTGGCTTTTTGGGCAGCATAATACTGAGGATAGACCGACAAGAGTTTGAAGCGGTGACAGGCTAAGCGATCGCCCAGTCAAGGCACTAATAAGGGTGGAAAACAGATACCTGCTTTCAGAACTGCACTAGCAAGCAATCGTCCCCTGATCTCGAATGGTAATAACTTTCACGCCTCTTTCCTGTCGAGTGAGTTACTGAGGGTTTAGGAGGCGGTGACGGTGTTGCGATCGCCGGCACCTGCAAGGTTGGCAGGGCTAAAAGTCAACTCACCATTGGCCAAATCTACCAAAATCGTATCGCCGGGTGCAAAGACCTCTTCAAGGATCTTCACGGCGAGGGGGTTCTCCAATTCCCGTTGAATGGCGCGCTTCAGAGGACGTGCCCCATAGACTGGATCAAAGCCCACGGCTACCAAATGATCTAGCGCTGCCGGGGTGAGGCGCAGGCGAATTTTTTGATCTGCAAGGAGTTTCTCCACCCGTCGCAGTTGAATTTGGGCAATCTGTGCCAGTTCAGTCCGCCCTAGGCCATGGAAGAGGATCAAGTCATCAATGCGGTTGAGAAATTCGGGGCGAAAATACTTTTGCGCACTTTGGAGCACCCGTTGGCGCATTTCCTCATAGCGACTGTCATCCCCGGCCAAGTCTAAAATATGCTCGCTGCCTAAGTTGCTGGTCATGATAATAACGGTATTGCGGAAGTCCACCGTTCGCCCTTGGGAATCAGTGACGCGGCCATCATCGAGCACCTGCAAGAGCACATTAAAGACTTCGGGATGGGCTTTTTCCACCTCATCAAACAGCACCACTGCATAGGGACGACGGCGAATCGCTTCCGTCAGTTGCCCGCCACTGTCAAAGCCCACATACCCCGGTGGTGCGCCAATCATGCGGGAGACGGCGTGTTTTTCCATGTACTCCGACATATCAATGCGCACAAGGGCATTTTCATCATCAAAGAGTGCTTCTGCAAGGGCACGAGCCAGTTCCGTTTTACCAACCCCCGTCGGTCCCATAAAGAGAAAGGAGCCAATGGGACGGGCAGGATCTTTCATGCCAGCTCGCGCTCGGCGAATCGCTGCGGCCACGGCTGCGACGGCATCGGTTTGACCAATTACCCGCTGATGCAGGACTTGTTCCAGTTGCAGGAGTTTTTGCCGTTCTGAGGCCATCAATTTTTGCAGCGGAATGCCTGTCCATTTGGCAACAATTTCAGCAATGTCGGCTTCCGTGACTTGATCGCGCAAAAAGGTACCGCCTTCGGCCTGAAGTTCCAAAAGTTGCGCTTCGGTGCTCTCCAACTCCCGTTGCAGGGTTTCGAGGCGACCGTATTTAAGTTGAGCGGCTTTGTTGAGGTTGTAGTCCCGCTCTGCTTGCTCGATTTGCAGCTTGACCTGATCTTCCTCTTCCTTGAGGCTGTTAATGCGCTCTAGGAGGTCTTTTTCTGCTTGCCAGCGGGCTTGCATGGCCTGTTGTCGCGGTTGCAGTTGGGCAATTTCCTCTTCAATGCGCTGAAGGCGATCGCGGGTGGCTTGCAGTGGCGCTTGGCTCAGGGGCAGACTTTCTTCCTGCTTGAGGGAGAGTTTTTCCATCTCCAGTTGGCGCAGTCGCCGCTCAAGGGCTTCTAGTTCAGCAGGCTTGGTGGTGATTTCCATTTTCAGTTTGGCCGCCGCTTCATCCACAAGGTCAATGGCCTTGTCGGGCAAAAAGCGATCGCTAATATACCGATCCGAAAGCATCGCTGCTGCCACCAATGCCGAGTCGGTAATTTTGACATTGTGGTGAATTTCATAGCGATCCTTGAGACCCCGCAAAATTGAGATTGTATCCTCAACGCTGGGCTGGCCAATATACACCTGCTGGAAGCGACGCTCAAGAGCGGCATCCTTCTCAATATGCTTGCGGTATTCATCTAGGGTGGTGGCACCAATACAGCGCAGTTCGCCCCGCGCCAACATCGGCTTCAGGAGGTTACTGGCATCCATCGAGGAGTTTTGATTGGCACCGGCCCCAACCACGGTGTGCAGTTCATCAATAAAGAGAACAATTTGACCGTCGGAATGGGTCACTTCGTGGAGAACGGCCTTGAGGCGATCTTCAAAGTCACCGCGAAACTTGGCACCCGCCACCAAACTCCCCAGATCAAGGGAAATCAACCGCCGATTTTTTAGGGATTCTGGCACATCCCCATTGATAATCCGCTGGGCAAGGCCTTCGGCAATGGCGGTTTTACCCACACCCGGTTCACCAATGAGCACAGGGTTATTTTTGGTGCGGCGGGAGAGAACTTGAATGACACGGCGAATTTCTTCGTCGCGGCCAATGACGGGATCCAGTTTCCCTTGGCGGGCTGCTTCGGTGAGATCGCGACCGTACTTTTCAAGGGCAGCGTATTTATTTTCGGGGTTTTGGTCTAAGACTTTTTGGGCGCCGCGAATCGCTTTGACGGTGGCCGCCAACTGCTCACGATCGCAATTCAAAGCGCGGAACAGTCGTTGACCGATGCGGCGATCGCCAACAAATGCGAGGACAAGATGCTCAATCGAAATAAACTGATCCTCTTGCTCTTGGCGCAGACGATTGGCTTCATCAAGGAGGGCATCCAAACTGCGGCCACAGTAGAGTTCGCTCCCCGTTGGCACGCGGGGTTGCTGTTTGGCAAAGTCCATCAGCCGCTTGAGAACCCATTCGGTATCAATATCGGCCCGTTCAAAGATCAGTTGCCCCAGTCCCTCTTCCCGCAGGAGGGCAATCATCAAGTGCTCTGTTTCCAGATATTGGCTGCGATATTCCCGTGCCACATCTTGGGACTTAACAATCGCTTCCCATGCTTTATCAGTAAACTTTGTTGGATCCGTTGGTTGCATAGTGATAATTGAGGGCAAAACCCCACCGACCGTGAATGCATTATGCCATCATCTTCAGTGTAATCAACCGGCCACCGCCACACCCGCAGGACGACCTATAGAGGTGGCAAAGAGAGAAACTGCCGCAGGAGATTAGCCAATTCTTTCTTGTCGCCATAGCCACTGCTGGGGTACCGCTGCCCCGATCCAAATCCAGCCTTAACGAAAGAAATGGAACTCATCCTTTTTGAGTCATCAGCCCCGTTTGAGTAACGATGCACCTAATAGGGAACGGTTTGGCGTTGGCAGTGAATCTCCCCAACCGAAAAGAAGATGAGCCAAAATATAAGTGTAAATGTAATGCCGCCGATAAACCCAATCTGCCAAGGGCGTTCCCGCACCCGCAAGCGATCGTCCGTTGGCTCCAAGATTTTATCCTTCAGCCCTCAAAAATTCTGCGACACTGGCTGCCAACTGCTGAAAATTGGGTTCGATGCGTTGACCCAGATACTCCTCCACGGCGCGAGCAATCATGCCAGCTAAGAATGAGGGTACCCCCGGAATCCGTTTTGGATCAATGCGTAGATGACCTCGGCTGGTGATAATTGTTGAGTCACCCGCAGCAATGAATTGATTTTCGCCTTGGCAGTCAATCGCCTCAGTAAAGGCATGGGGCGCAATACGCCAGCGGGTGAGATAGTCGCGATCGTTCCAATGGGTGTAGTCCGTCCACGAGAGCATTGCCTCACTCAGGAGTGCCCGGGCTGCTGCTGGAATTTCCCCGCCGCCATGCCAGACTAGAACCATTTCTAGGGCTTGAGGCTGTTCCTTGCGCTCTTGCACTTCAATTTCACGGACGTTGGGCATCCAGTTCACTAGTTCTGGCAGGCGATCGCGATAGGTGCGATAGACGTGCTCGCGGGGAAAAGGCAACTGTACTTGTGAAAAAATTTCCATTATCCTATTCCCACTGTGGACGCCGCCGCGCAATCACAACCACGTAATCTCCCACCTGTAACTCATAGTTCATCGGTGGATTAATATACGTTTGGCGACGCCCCTCAACGCGACGTTCCACAGCAACTAAGAGGGCATCGTACTGCTCCTTGAGGTGTCGTTGCGCATACCAAAAGGTTTTGCCCGCCAGTGTTGAGGGTACAGAGAGCCGATAAAATTGGTTCCCTACCTGGACCGTCAGCAATTCCGCAAAAACATCCATCGCTCCTTGATTGCGCACTGCATTGCCAATCAGGTGACCTGCCATTTCATCAGCCACCACCACATCTTCCACCCCTGCCGCCTGAAGTTGCACATTATTATTGCGATCCAAAAGCTGGGCACAGGTGTAAATCGTTGGATTGAGTTTTTCCATGGTCAGTGCAGCGAGAACCGTTCGGGCATCGCGGTCTTGATCACTGCGGGGCTGGCTGGTATCGGCCAAGAGAATGGCACGGGAGGCGTGGTAAATCTGCACCTTCTCTAAAACATCAATGCGAGTATAGTCTCCCGAATAAAAGTAGAGGCGATTTTGATCTACTCTCCGCAACTCACTCAAGGGCAACTGTTCAAGTTCAGCAACAATGACAATTGGCGCATGGCGGGTTTGGGGATCGGTTTGCAACTCCTCCAACACAAGGGGGGCACTGCGATTCCAGCCACAGAGAATAATGTGGTTGCGCAACTCATCCAAGTCAAAGTTCTTAATGCTCATGACCGATTGCAACCGCTGCACCATGAAGGCAGACACCACCCCTGTAAACACCGCAAACAAGGTCAGCCCCGACAAAACGACCACTAGGGTAATGATCCGCCCAGCGTGGGTTTGGGGATAGGCACCAATGGGTTCGGCGGACACTAAGGAAAAGAAACTGTACCACAGGGCATCCCCAAGGGTCTCGATGTCTGGGTTTGAGGTTCCTTCGATAATATAAAAAGCCAGTCCCCCAAAGAGCATGATCAACACAATGATTAACAGTGCTGAAATTTGGGCACCGTAGAGACCAGAAATCTGAGGGGAAATGTAGTGCAGGTTGCGGTTAATCAGAATCGAGGCACGGGGCAGACGTAGCAGCGGTAGCAAACGAAACAGGGGCCACTGGGGCGGCATCGGTAAAATCGCGACTAGATCAAGCCAGTAGTGGCGGAAAAATCGTTGCTTTTTGCGGGCGATCGCAAAGCGTAGGAATAACTCAACAACAAAGCACAGCCGTAAGGGTAAATCCGCCAGCATCACAAAAAAATTAGGGTGGCCGGGCTGTACCCAGAAGAGATCAACCACCACTAAAAGCACCCATACTAGGATCAAAACCAACAGGCTGATTTCTACCTGTGGTGAGTGCAGAAATAGATCAAGCTGTTGTCTCAGCCGGCTTTGTCCCATGAGTGCCACTAGAAGAGAACATCAAATTGGCGCGATCGCCGGCTAACAATCAGATTTAGGTGGGAATCAATTCTCCCGGACGCAGTTTTGCCCACCGCCCCTGTTCTTCGACGAAACTAGCACAGCCAACCACATCCCACTCCAATAGAATTTCTTCCCCTTGGGTACGGATGTTGATATTGATCGTCGGCTCAATTGGGTCAAAGTCTGGGGTGAGGGTCAGATGGGGCTGTTGGTGCTGCTCCTCAACGGCATAGTAGGTGGTACAGCGATCCACAAGGGCACAGTTAACACAGATACACATGGCGAACTCTCCCAATGCCACATGCTCCTACTCTAACGCATCCCCTAGGGTCGCCAAGGAAACTGCTGAAAGTTGGGGGGGCGTTTTTCTAAAAAGGCGGCCTTGCCCTCGGCACTCTCTTGGGTGAGGTAGTACAGCAAGGTTGCATTGCCGGCTAATTCCTGTAGGCCGGCCTGACCATCACAATCGGCATTAAAGGCCGCCTTCAAGCACCGAATGGCCAAGGGACTTTTGCTGAGAATCTCTTGCGCCCAGCGGATCCCCTCAGCCTCCAGCTCCTCAACGGGGACAACGGTATTGACCAAGCCCATCGCTAAGGCTTCCTGAGCCGTATATTGCCGACAGAGAAACCAAATTTCACGGGCTTTTTTCTGGCCGACAATGCGGGCAAGATAACTGGCACCAAACCCAGCATCAAAACTACCCACCCGTGGCCCCGTTTGACCAAAAATGGCATTCTCAGCAGCAATGGTGAGGTCACAGACCAAGTGCAGCACATGGCCACCGCCAATGGCATAGCCGGCCACAAGGGCAATCACCACCTTTGGTAGGGAGCGAATTTGCCGTTGCAGATCCAATACATTCAGCCGTGCTACCCCCTGATCATCCAGATAGCCTGCCTCACCCCGAACGCTTTGGTCACCACCTGCACAAAAGGCATACTTACCATCGGTGTGGGGGCCTGCTCCGGTGAGCAAGACAACGCCAATCGTGGGATCGTTGCGGGCATCCTCAAAGGCTTGACTCATTTCAACAATGGTTTGGGGGCGAAAGGCATTGCGCTTGTGGGGACGGTTAATCGTAATTTTGGCAATGCCCGTCGTTTTGTGGTACAGGATGTCAGTGTAGTCGTGAACCTGCTGCCAGTGGACGCTGTCCATAGAAGGTGATTGGTGAGATGGATTCTCATTGTAACCTGAGCGGTTCTCGGGTTTAGATGGGGGCAAAATCGCAAAAAAAATTAACATCCACCACTCAGGGGAGTCTGGAAAAGTGGTGTTAGGCTGTTGCTGACAATAGTTTGTGCTTCTTTGCTATGAGCAAGCTCCTCAATACTTGCCCCAATTTGCAAGCGGATTGCGATCGCCTCCTTCAGCTATTGAATGCGCAGCCCAAGCTGCGCTCCTTTGATATTACGCCGGTCCAACCTTCCCTGCGCAAGGCGGTTTCGCCAACATTGGAGATTGTCTTTGCGGGACCTTTTAGTGCTGGCAAATCAATGCTCATCAGTGACATCAGCCGCTATCTGGGCGAAGAAAAGTATCCCCAACTGTTGGAGCAACTAGTCAGCGATCTGCAAAATGTCTGCATTAACCTCAGCAATTTGTAGCAGCCAGAACCCCATGAATTAAAACAGCAACCCAATGATATTGAAGCCCTCAAGCCAACGAAGCTTCTTGAGCTCAGCCAAGAACTGAAAGCCGCGTCACTTCCTTAAGATCAAGAAAACCACTGAAGTTACCTATCGAGCAGCGATCCCCAGCGCGATTACAGAGCCTCTGCCGAGCCGTCTGATGCAGCGATGTCCCCTATACTGGCGGATGGGAGCACTAACCCGTTGGCTGGCCATAACAGGTACCATAAAACTTTAGGCATATGGGCATAGCAGCAAATGAGTAGTGATTTTCTCGCAGGACTGAATCCATCACAGCGGCAGGCGGTGGAGCACTATTGTGGCCCGATGTTGGTGGTGGCAGGCGCTGGTTCCGGGAAAACACGCACGCTCATCTATCGAATTGCCCATTTGACCCATTTGATTCGCCATCATCAGGTGGCACCAGAAAACATTTTGGCGGTGACGTTTACGAATAAGGCTGCCCGCGAAATGAAATAGCAAAACAGCTCTATCAGCGAGACTTGCTAGATCTCTCTCCCGGCGAACAACAGCGGGTGCGATCGCGCGTCTATCAAACCTACACGCAGCCCCTTTGGATTGGCACTTTCCACAGCCTGTGTGAACGACTCCTGCGTTTGGAAATAGAGGCCTATCAACATCCCCAAGGCTATCGCTGGACGCGGCATTTCACGATTTTTGATGAGTCGGATGTGCAAAGCCTGATTAAAGAAATTGCCACGGGGGAACTCAATGAGCGCAAGCATGATCCGCGCGGTATCCGCTACAGAATTAGCCATGCCAAAAACCGAGGGCTAAGCCCCGATCAATTGGAGCAGGAACAGCGATCGCCCGCTGGCCGTATAGCCGCAGAGGTTTATCGTCGCTATGAGGCAACTCTTGCCAAGAATAACGCCCTTGACTTTGATGA
>NZ_DVEH01000052.1 GCF_015295825.1 Thermosynechococcus sp. M98_K2018_005 | reverse complement strand
GGGGGGGCAAATGGTGATAAAAGCGTTCCTGTTCCTGAAAGCCAGTGATGGCGATCGTCACCTCGGTTTTCAACATGGCGAAAATATGGGGCTGCTCTTGCCGTAGTTGCTCTAGGGATAGTCCCAAGGCGGTGGCACGGTGAATCGTGTCAATGGGAGCCGTCACGACATAGGCAACAACGCCATAAATGACGCGATCGCCTTCAGGAATCCGCACCCAACTACCCAAGGCGGGCACCACAGGAAAATCGAGGCTAGCAGGTTCGTGGCACTGGGCAATGCAGTGATCTGTTGCTGTCTGGATAATTTCGGCCAAGGGTTGGGGAGGAGGCGATCGCCGCGCCATCGTTTACTTTTTCGCTTTCGCTTTTTCCTTGGGCGTGGTCACGACTGGCTCTAGCTCACTGGTCTGAAAAGTAACCAATTTATCCCAGTTCCCTCCCTCAAAGAGCACTGCCACTTTGCCATCTGTGACCCGCTGTACAATCCCCTGAAATTGGTAGTAGGTATCGTTGGGATTGGTGACCTTCACGGTCATACCGGGGAGAATCGTCATTGCTAAGTCGCTGGCCATCGTCATTATCCCAAAGATGTTTATGTAAATTTATTATCTCCTGCCCTTGCCCCGTTCGCGCTTTGCTGAGGGGTAGCAAAGGATAAGTGTCAGCTATTGTTTGATGATATTTTCTTTAACGGAGAGGGAGGGATTCGAACCCTCGGATAGGAGTTACCTGCCTATCAACAGATTAGCAATCTGCCGCTTTCGACCACTCAGCCACCTCTCCTTTTTGAGGGTTCCTTATTCTAGATCAGTTTTCTCCCCCTTTTCAATCCTCGTGGTCTGCGGCTATTGCTCTAGGGGGCGATCGCAATCGAGAATCCATGCTAGAGTTTTGCAGAATAGGTGTGTTGTGGGAGTGAGGCCCATGGCTGTACGTTGGCAATCTTTACGAGTGCTTAGGCGAAGTCCTACCGTGGCTAAGTTGAGCAGGTTGCACGTCTAAGTTCTCATGTTGAATGATCTTGCCCTGAATCGCCAAAAAATGCTGGTGTCGGGACTCCTGGCGATCGCCCCTGTGACGTTGCCTAGCCTCGTTCAAGCTACACCCACCACGACTCCAGTGGCACAGGCATCTTCCCAAACGCCAGCCTCAGATGCCCTCACGCCTCTCAACCCCAATCCCGATAGACTAGCGCTTCCTGAGACGATCAACATTGATCTCAATCACCCCCTCACCCTCGAGCAAGCGATTGAGGTGGCCATTCGCAATAACATTGGCCTACAAATTAGTGAGCTACAACTACAACGGGCACGGGCACAACTGCGACAGGTGCAAGCACAGCTTTATCCCACCCTTGCGTTTCAAGCCAGCATCGGTCAAAATACCTCCCCCGGTGGCCAGCCTGCCTACCTGCCCCTCAACTTTCAGCAGCAGCTCTCTTTACAACAGCAGCAACAGCAACAGGCGCAGCAACAGCTTCTCGCTCAGCAACTGGCCGCTAGCAGTATTTTGAATACTCAGGTGCAACGGCTACAACAGCGATTTCAAGGCCCGCAACTCACGGCATTTTCGGATCAGCAAAACCTGGAGCTGCAACAGCAACTGCAACAACTGCAAAATAGTGCTAGTCAGGCTGCTACACCCTCCAACTTCACTCCCATTACCCTTGCACCAGTGAATCAACTCAACTTCACAAACTTTTTCACCAATCTTTTTGGGGCGACGCGTGGGGCAACGTTGAATGCAGCCCTAGTGATGAACTATACGTTGTTTGCGGGGGGCGGGCGATCGGCGGCCATTGCGGCAGCTCGCGACCAAGTGCGCTTCAGTGAACTAGAGGTACAACGCCAACTCCAACAACTGATCCTTGATGTAACCAATGATTACTATTTGGCGCAACAGGCCAAGGTACAGGTGCAAATTGGTGAAGCTGCCGTAGCCAATGCCCAAGTGACCCTGCGGGATGCGACGGCCTTTGAGCAAGCAGGGATTGGGACGCTATTGGATGTGTTGACCGCAGAGGTGAGCCTTGCCAATGCCCAGCAAAACTTGAGCCAAGCGCGTAATTTGGAAATCACGACCCGGCGACAGTTGGCACAGCGATTGAATGTGAATCAAACGGTGGATGTGGCGATCGCTGAGCGCGTTGAACCCGCCGAGGAGTGGTCACTTTCCCTTGAGGACAGTATTCTCCTTGCCTATCAGAATCGTGTTGAGCTAGAGCAGCGGCTGCTACAGCGCACGATTGCCCTGAAAAATCGTCAGGTGGCATTGGCAGCTACCCGTCCCCAACTGAGCCTCTTTGCCAGTAGCAATATGCTGGACAAAGTCACGGATGACTTCGCGCCTCGCTTTGGCTATGAGGTGGGGCTGCAAATACAATTAGCCCTCTTTGATGGCGGCAACGCCCGTGCCAGTGCGGCTCGCCAAGAAGCCCTTGCAGCAACGGCTGAGGAACAATACGCCAATCAGAAAAACACCATCCGCCTAGAGGTGGAAACAGCCTACACCAACCTCAGAGCCAATGAGAAAAACATTGCCACAGCACGAACAGCGGTTACCCAAGCCACTGAAGGGCTGCGCCTTGCTCGGCTGCGTTTTCAAGCGGGGGTGGGAACGCAACAGGAAGTCACCAATGCGGAAACGAATTTGACCCAAGCCCAAGGAAATCTTCTTGCCGCCATCTTGAACTATAATCGCTCCCTAGCCGCGTTAAAGCGGGCTGTGGGCTATCCAGAAAAAACACGCTTAGGAGCAAGGCAATAACGGATGGACGATCGTAAGCGGGCGTTAATTACGGGTATCACCGGTCAAGATGGTTCTTATCTGAGTGAACTCCTCCTTGAGAAGGGCTATGAAGTCCACGGCATTATTCGCCGCACCTCCACGTTTAACACCGATCGCATTGACCACATTTACGTTGACCCCCACCAAGAAGGGGCTGCCCTACGCCTGCACTATGGCGATCTCACCGATGGCGGTACCCTACGGCGGATTTTAGAACTGAGTCAGCCCGATGAGGTTTACAATCTGGGGGCGCAATCCCATGTGCGGGTGAGCTTCGACGCTCCCCAATACACCGTCGAGACCGTGGCCATGGGGACGCTGCGACTTCTCGAGGCAATCCGCGAATACCAAGAGCGCACAGGTAAACAGGTAAAGTTCTACCAAGCCGGTTCCTCAGAGATGTTTGGCCTTGTGCAGGAAGTGCCACAGCGGGAAACGACACCCTTTTATCCCCGCAGTCCCTACGCCTGTGCCAAGGTCTACGCCCACTGGCAAACCGTGAATTATCGCGAGGCCTACAATCTTTTTGCCTGTAATGGCATTCTCTTCAACCACGAGTGTGTGACTGGCACCACACCAGTGATTCTGCGGCGGCGGGGACTGATCGATATTCTGCCCATTGCCGATGTTGTTCCCCATCGCACCGATTGGAAGCATGGTAAACGCTATACGACCGACTTAGCACCAGAGGATCGCTTTGAGGTCTGGGATGCCCAGGGCTGGACAACTGTGACTTGCATGACCGCCACTTGGAATGGCGGCGATAAAACCGTTCATCGGATCATGGCACGGGCAGCCCTCTACGAAACAACTGCCGATCATCAAGTTTTTGTCCTCAATGGCGAAACGCCCTGCGCGAAGGAGACACAGCGGGTACAGGTGGGCGATCGCCTTGCCCTCATTGATCTCCCCCCCGCTACGGAGCAAGTGGAGGTCAGCCCCAGCGAAGCTTGGCTCCTGGGGATTCTGGTTGCAGAGGGGCATCTTACCCCTGAAGGCAAAGTGAGAGTGGCTAACCAAGACCCAGAATTATTGCCACGAGTCAGTGCCGCATGGCGGAAAGTTGCCGCAGGATACACCAGTGAGGACACGGCTGCAAATGACTTGCCAAACGGTCAGCCTGTAACCCAACTGCACCTCAAGGGCAATTGCGACTATGGCCGCTACCTCTACGCTCAAATCTATACCCATAGGGGTCACAAGCGAATTCCCCAACGCATTCTCAACGCTGATCATGCTGCTCGCTTAGCGTTTCTTGAGGGCTTTAGCGCTGGGGATGGCCTACGCTATGAGTTTCAGGGCTTTTGCACGACTTCACCCGTATTGGCGGCAGGCCTCTATTGGCTGGTGAGCACCACTTTGGAGCAGCGTATTACCCTTTGCCTTGAAGAACGGGGCGATCGCACCTACTACAAGCTGAATTTGAACAGTCCCCAGACCACGCAATCGGGACAGCATCTCTGTCAACCAAAGGACGAAGTCATTAAAGCCCACGCGATCGCCCATGAAGGATGGGTATTTGATTTGGCGACCACCTCTGGCACCTTTCATGCCGGTATTGGCCAAGGTTGGATCCATAACTCCCCTCGGCGCGGTGAAACATTCGTGACCCGCAAAATTACCCGTGCCGTTGCCCGCATTGTGGCTGGCCAGCAAAACAAGCTGTATTTGGGGAACCTAGAAGCGAAGCGGGATTGGGGCTACGCCAAGGACTATGTGCGTGCCATGTGGCTGATGCTGCAACAGGAGCAACCCGATGACTATGTGGTGGCCACCGGCGAAACCCACTCCGTGCGGGAATTTTTAGAACTCGCCTTTGGTTATGTGGGTCTCAATTGGCAGGACTACGTGGAATTTGACCCCCGTTATTTGCGTCCCACAGAGGTGGATTTACTCTTGGGGGATCCAACCAAAGCCAAAACGGTTTTGGGCTGGGAGCCCTCGGTTACCTTTCCTGAACTGGTGGCTCTGATGGTGGAAGCGGATCTCCATGCAGTGGGGATTCAAGGAACAACTGCCAAAACCACCTCTGACACCGTGCTGGATCTCATTGCCCAGCGGCAGTTTATCAGTAAGGCAGACTAGCCATGGACCTCAGTGAAAAAAGGATTCTCGTCACGGGTGGGGCGGGATTTTTGGGACGCCAAGTGGTGGCGCAGTTGCAAAACGCAGGGGCAGGGCCTGAACAAATCACCGTGGTGCGATCGCGCGACTACGATCTACGCCAACTCTCTGCTTGCCAAGCCGTCGTTCAAAACCAAGATATTATCATTCACCTTGCTGCCCATGTGGGGGGGATTGGTCTCAATCAAGCCAAGCCCGCTGAACTCTTTTATGACAACCTGATGATGGGGGCACAACTCATTGACTGTGCCTATCGTGCGGGGGTCGAGAAATTTGTCTGTGTGGGGACGATTTGTGCCTATCCCAAATTCACCCCCGTTCCCTTCAAAGAAAGTGATCTTTGGAACGGCTACCCTGAAGAAACCAATGCTCCCTACGGCATTGCTAAAAAAGCCCTTCTTGTACAATTGCAAGCCTATCGGCAGCAGTATGGCTTTAATGGCATCTATCTCTTGCCCGTGAATCTTTATGGGCCAGGGGATAACTTTGACCCCTTAAGTTCCCATGTGATTCCTGCCTTGATCCGCAAAGTTTACATTGCTCAGCAACAGGGGGAGAGGGTGATTCCCGTCTGGGGGGATGGCAGCCCTAGCCGCGAATTTCTCTATGTCGAGGATGCTGCTCGCGGGATTGTCATGGCCACCCAAGCCTATGATCATCCCGATCCGATTAACTTGGGTACGGGGGAAGAAATCACCATTAAGAATCTAGTTGAACTCATCTGCGACCTGATGAACTTTCAAGGGCAGATTGAATGGCAAACCGATAAGCCCAATGGTCAACCGCGGCGTTGCCTCGATACCACTAAGGCAAAAGAGGCCTTTGGGTTTCGTGCCCAAATTCCCCTCAAAGAAGGCTTAGAACGTACAATCACTTGGTACCGTCAGCACGCTACATCCCTATGAAACACTGGCTCCAGCTTATTCAGGAGACTGCCCAAGACATCTTCCAAGAATTAGGCAGTGGTTTCAGCGAAGCCATCTACCAACAAGTCTTTGAGGTTGCCCTGCAGGAACGGCAAATAGAGTACGAGGAACGACGCAAGGTGCCGATTTTCTTTCACGGTTATTTTGTTATTTTGTGGGAGAGGCCATTCCCGATCTCATTGTGCCTGACAATGGCCGAGCGGTTGTTGTGGTTAAACTCAAGGCTGTTCAGAACTTCTGGTTTACTAGCTAATGTTTCAAGGATTGACAAAGGATAGTAGCGTACTGGTGACAGGGGGAACTGGGTCGTTTGGCCGTGCGTTTGTCAAGGAGGTGTTGCGGCGCTTTCCCGATATTCGGCGCTTGGTGATCTTTAGCCGCGATGAGCTAAAGCAGTTTGAGATGGCGCAGGAGTTTCCACCCGAGAAGTATCCGGGGATTCGCTACTTCATTGGCGACGTCAGAGATCGCGATCGCCTGCGCCGTGCCTTCAACAAAGTGGATATTGTCGTTCATGCGGCGGCTCTCAAACAAGTGCCGGCGGCGGAATATAACCCCATTGAGTTTATCCGTACTAACGTAATGGGAGCTGAAAACGTCATTCAAGCTTGCCTCGACACGAATGTCACACAGGTCGTTGCCCTCTCCACTGACAAGGCGGCTGCCCCCATCAACCTCTACGGAGCAACAAAGCTCTGTAGTGACAAACTCTTCATTGCTGCCAATAACTTTGCGGGTCGTGATCTGCGCTTTAGTGTGGTTCGCTACGGCAACGTCATGGGGTCGCGGGGGTCAGTGATTCCTTTTTTCTTGAAAAAACGTTGTGAGGGCTGCCTGCCGATTACGGATCCAACCATGACGCGCTTTAATATCTCCCTCCAGGAGGGGGTAGAAATGGTACTGTGGGCACTGGAGCATAGTTGGGGGGGCGAAATCTTTGTGCCTAAAATTCCCTCCTATCGCATTCTGGATGTGGCAGAGGCGATTTGTCCTGACTGTGAGCGGGCGATCGTCGGCATTCGGCCGGGGGAGAAAATCCACGAAGAGATGATTACCACTTCAGACGCCTATACTACGGTTGACCGAGGTCAGTACTATGCCATTCTGCCCACTCAAGGACGCTACACCATTGAGGAGTATTGTGCCAAAACAGGGGCGACACGGGTCAAGCCAGGGTTCAGCTACAATTCAGGGAGTAACGATCGCTTCCTGAGTATTGAGGAGCTACGCAACCTGATTCGCCAACATGTTGACCCCAACTTTATGCCGGGCAGGGGCTAACAGAGGCTAAATGAGCATCATCCCCTACGGTCGTCAAGACATTACGCCAGAGGATATTGCCGCTGTCATTGAAGTCCTGCAATCGGACTGGCTGACCCAAGGCCCCAAGATTCCTGAATTTGAGGCAGCACTGGCGAGTTATTGTGGTGCACGGTATGCCATTGTGGTCAGTAGTGCCACAGCAGCGCTTCACCTCGCCTGTATAGCAGCCGGGTTAAAGGGGGGCGATCGCCTATGGACATCGCCGATTACCTTTGTTGCCTCCGCCAACTGTGGCCTTTACTGTGGTGCCACGGTGGATTTTGTCGATATTGACCCCCACACCTATAACCTCAGTGTCTCTGCCCTTGCCGCAAAACTAGAACTCGCACAGACACAGGGTACACTCCCCAAGATCGTCATTCCTGTTCACCTCGCCGGGCAATCCTGTGAGATGGCTGCCCTTGCCGAGTTAGCACAGACCTATGGCTTTACTCTGATTGAAGATGCCTCCCATGCCATTGGTGGTCAGTACCGTGGCCGACCTATCGGCTGCTGTGAATTTTCCACGATGGCGGTCTTTAGCTTTCACCCTGTGAAAATCATCACCACGGGTGAAGGGGGCGCTATTCTCACCAACGATCCAGACCTCTATCAGAAACTCATCCGTCTGCGCAGCCACGGTATTACCCGCGATCCCCAGCAAATGGTGAGTGACTCCCATGGTCCTTGGTACTACCAACAACTGGAACTGGGCTTTAACTACCGCATGACCGACCTCCAAGCCGCCCTCGGCCTACGGCAACTGCAACGCCTTGATCTATTTGTCGAGCGGCGGCGTTTTCTAGCCCAACGCTATCATCAATATCTTGCTGATTTGCCCCTCACGCTCCCATTTCAGCATCCTGACACCCGCTCCAGTTGGCATCTCTACATCATTCGCCTGAAGCGAGACCAAATTCAAACATCCCATCGAGAGGTCTTTGAAGCCCTTCGTGCCCTTGGGATTGGGGTGAATCTCCACTACATTCCTGTACATACCCAACCCTACTATCAGCAATTGGGCTTTCAATGGGGAGACTTTCCCAACGCCGAAGCCTACTACCAAGAAGCCATTAGCTTACCCCTATACTATGGACTCACTCTTGCCCAACAGGATCAAGTGATTCAGGCACTCAAGCAAGTCTTGGCTTAAGACCATGACTCAAACAGTCCCTCAAAGATAGCTCAGGTAGAAGCACATCATGGAGCAGGCAGAGATTATTGCCCTCATTCAACAGGAGCTACCTCGGCTCATCACCCCAGCCTGAGGGATTTTGTTCTCCCCACAGTCTCAGAAAGTAGAGCGTCTCTAGGGTCAAGGGGAAGAGGGGGGCACAGAGTCGTTGTGGGGATCGGGTACAGGATCATAGCCGCCGGCAGCAAAGGGGTGGCAGCGCAAAATACGACGAATGGCCAAATAGGTTCCCTTGACTGCCCCAAATCGGGCGATCGCCTCAACCGCATAGGCAGAACAAGTGGGCGTATAACGACAGGTGGGCAAAAATAAGGGCGAAATCCAACGCTGATAAGCGCGAATCAAAACGATCAGTGCTTTGCTGAGCCAGTTGCCCACATCCTTTGCCTACAACGTATCCCAATTATAGGCAGGTTAATGAGGGCGAAATAGATGGTGGTGTTCTGGACTATAAAGGCAGGAGCGCAATGAGCCATGGCCTTGATGTTGTACTGCCAGTGCTGGACTGATCAAGTAAAGGGTGGTGCGCGTTAATCGCTGTTGCTGACTGAATGATGCCATTGCAGCCAAGGGAACCAGCCACAACTGCTCATCGGGCCATCCCAAGCGGTAGCCCACAGCAACTGGGGTTTCAGATGGATAGTGCTGAAGCAAATCTCGCTGGGCACGGTGGACACAATTCGCACTCAGATAGAGGCAGAGGCTGGCTTTGTGGGCGGCTAGACTGGCCAATTCTTCTGTTGGTGGGACTCGTGTACGGCCACTAGCACGGGTGAGGATAATTGTCTGTACTAATTCGGGTAGGGTGAGTTCGGCATTGAGGCGGGCGGCGGCCAACTGGTAGGCACTAATGCCGGGGACAACTTCAACGGTAATGCCTGCTTCCGCGAGGCGGGCAATCTGCTCGTGAATGGCACTGTAGAGGCTGGGATCTCCCGATTGTAGCCGCACCACTTTTTTACCGGCTTGCACCGCTTCAACCATGAGCGGAATGATATCTTCGAGAGTCATTGCGGCTGTGGGAATACAGGTGGCACTCGGCGGCGCAAACTGCAAAATCCCCGTCGGCACCAAGGAATCGGCATAGAGAATCACATCGGCCTGTTGAATGAGCCGTTGTCCCTTGAGGGTGAGTAATTCTGGATCACCGGGGCCAGCACCCACAAAGTAAACCCCAGCAGTCTTGCCTTCTACCATGACACTGCACCTCATCAACCCCCTTCTCAGATTAACTTTTATGAGGGAACAGGATTGTGTCAGGATCAAAACAGGTCAATGCAAGAGGCAAAGAATCATGAGTGGCAAACGCATTCTGATGCTCGTGGGTGACTATGCTGAAGACTACGAGGTGATGGTGCCCTTCCAAGCCTTGCAAATGGTGGGTCACACAGTGCATGCCGTCTGTCCGGATAAAGTTGCTGGGGATAGCGTTCGCACAGCGGTTCACGATTTTGAGGGAGATCAAACCTACAGCGAAAAACGGGGGCACAATTTTACGCTCAATGCCACCTTTGCAGAAATTGATCCCAGTGCCTATGATGCCTTAGTGGTGCCGGGGGGGCGTGCCCCAGAGTATTTGCGCCTCAATCCACGGGTACTGGAAATCACCAAACACTTCGGCGAGAGCCAAAAACCGATTGCAGCCATTTGTCACGGCCTTCAACTGCTGGCAGCAGCGGGTGTCTTGGCTGGTAAAACCTGTACTGCCTATCCGGCCTGTGGTCCTGAGGTGGTGAGTGCGGGCGGCAACTTTACCCCTGTGGCAGTGGATGCAGTCGTGGTGGATGGCAATCTCGTCACAGCCCCAGCTTGGCCGGCTCATCCCCAGTGGTTGGCGGCATTTCTCGAGGTTTTGGGAACCACAATTAGTCATCGGCCTTTGGCAACGGTATAGGATGGCGGCGGCATGGCGATCGCCCTTAGCCAAATTGCCCAATATCTCGAACGGCACCAACTGAACTATCGGTTGAATGCATCCAACCACCAAATTATTACGGGCGTCAACGGCGATCACCTTGAGCGATTTATCGTCGTCATTGAGCTAGATGAGGGGGGCGAGTTTTTTAAGCTCTATGCCCCCAATCTCTTGCCGGGGATTAAAACCCACCGCTTTCGTGATGCCATTTTGCAAACGCTACTGTGCATCTCGTGGCAGACAAAAATGTTGCAGTGGGAGTACGACCCCAATGAGGGTGAAGTGCGTGCCATGATTGAATTCCCCATTGAGGATAGCACCCTCACCGAACGGCAGTTTTTTCGCTGCTTGGGGGCACTCGTGGAAATTGTTGACAATACGGTACCTCAGCTGCGGCAGTTGGTTCAAGAAGAACCGCCCGCTCCAGATACAGATTTGGCGATGGGCGAACGTCTCCTGCTGACGATTCAGGAAGAGGCACCGGGGCTATTGGCTCTCATTGCCCAAGCCCTTGAAGCGCGTCGCCAACGGGGTCAGATAAATTTCGATTTGGGTTAGGGCGTCGGGGGGGCTTGGCGTGCGTAGAAGCGGCCATGTTTTACTTCAATCAATCCCTGACACTTCTCACAACTAAAGCGCCACAGCTTACCCACTGCAATTTTTAGTGGCTGATGACAATGGGGACACTCACCACTCCATACTTCCTCATCCCCAAGCATCCACATACTGCCCACAACCATCGGCAGACCAATTATGGCTCCTAATCCCGTGGCACAAAAGCCTAAGCCCATAACCATTCCAGCGATACCTGCCACCTTTGACTGAGCATCGCGGGGCACTTTTTCAATCGTTGGAGTGGTGTAAATCTCGGATTCAGAGGGGGGCTGGGGGGGGTCTGTGGCGGTTTCAGAGGGTGGTGGGGGTTCTTGTGTCTTATCTGCCTGAACTTGTAGCACAGGCTCGGCCTCTAACCAAGGATCCCGTAGGGCAGGATAGTTGGCGGGTTCTTGGTCTTGGGGCATAGGAGAAGATTCTGAAGGGACTGGGGGTGAAGTGGGCAACGTGTCTGAGATGACCCAAGGATCATCAACTGTTGGTGTGGGTTCTGGGGCGATCGCTCCCTCAGGCGAGGATTCAGCAGTCATCTCAGGGGTTATTGCGGTTGGTGGGCTAACCTTAGCCTCTAAGGCTGCTAGAGCGGCAATGTCCTCAGTCGTCGGTTCAGGGAAGTCGTATGCCTCAAGGGCCGGTTGCTCTGGGGCAGCTTCAGAGAGTTCAGGAATCTCAACAACACTTGCTTGGGCTTCTGGTGGTGTAATGCTCTCTTCTGCGGACTCAGGAGCTTCTGGGGGTGGTTCAGCAGCGACCGCGAGGACTGGCAATTCTTCTGAGGATCCATCAAGGGTGTCGGATTCAATGTGCTCTTCTTGAAGGGGGGGCGACTCAGATCGAGATTCTTCACGGTCAGTATTGAGTTCGGGTGAGGGTGGGTTGGGGTCGAAGGCGGCAGCTAAATCTGCCAAGCTAATGTCCTCGTCAGGGTCAATTTCTGAAATTTCATCTAGGAAACTCTCTTGCAGCTCACTGATGGGTTCTGCCCCTGTTCTGTCCTCAGCGACTTGCTCTAGGGGAGGAGCTGCTTCAGGGGCGACAATATCGCCATATTCAGGTGTGCTTTCTACTGGAATGGGTTGTTCCTTCTCTTGGGGCGATCGCGCCTTGGCATCCTGACTTTCAGATGTGGCAGGTGCCTCGGAGGTCATAAAAGCGGACATTAAATCCAGCAGCGTTGGTTCAGGTGGTGCGGTTTCCGTGACCCCTGGATCTGCGATCGCTGGCGGAGGGGGTTGAACGGCAGGCTCGACTTGTAATGCGAAATGACGTTCCCAGAGGGGGACACCCAACACCCGTGACTCAATGAAAACCCGTTGAATCTCTGGCAAGTGCAGTTTTTCTAAGGCGGTGCGGATCAGGGTTACGGCTGCCCCTTGATTGAGCATTTTTTCTGAATGCAGCGTAATCATTAACTCCTCGGCCTGACGTACCACAGTGGCCTTTACCCGCTTTGGCAGAAGAACCGCATTCAGCAGCGTACCAATGGCACGGGGGTCGCCCTGCCGCGCCATATCGAGCAAACGGGAATCACTCATAAACCGATCAATAGAATGGAACGGGGTGCCGCTAGTTCTAGCCTACTGCGATTTTGAGAGAGTGACAGGGAGCGGGTGGCGATCGCTCCACTATCCTACCTAATCAAAGCGCAAGCTAACCTACACCCTCTTTGGAGCTGTTGAGAAGCTTGGAAAAAATCCCTTCGGCATCAAGGGCATCCATACCATTTTCTGAAGCGGCGGCTACAGGATCCTTGATTTGTGCGTTACCCTTTCGGCGTAACTTACCTTTTCGGGGATTTCAGTGGGGCTATGCGGGGGATTGAATAGCCCGAACTACCCTTAGTCTAGCTAAGGGATGGCCAGATGACAACTCCCTAAAGCGTGTAAATTGTTACAAACAATTACAAGCACCCACTAGACTGGGAAAAAGGATGTTCACAAGTTTCAGCAGGGCATGACAGCGGCAACACGCTCCACGGATTGGCAACTTTTGCAACGACTGATTCCTTACCTCAAGCCCTATCGCTGGGGACTGGTGGGAAGTGGCTTGCTCTTGATTCCCTTGGCGGCAGCAGCGGCACTGCAACCAATCATCATTGGTCAGGCGATCGCCTTCCTCAAGGGGGAAGAGAGTACCTATAGTTTTTTGAAACCTTTGGCCCTGACCCAAGGGATTGATCTACTGAGCATTGCACTGCTGATTACTGTGGTGCTGCGCTTCGGGGTGCAGGCAGTGCAGGGGTACTGGATTCAAAAAATTGGCCAAAACATTACTGCGGATATTCGCCATGACTTATTTGACCACGTGCTACGGTTATCGTCGCGCTTTTTTGACCGCACCCCCGTTGGTAAGCTTATTACCCGCTTGACCAGTGATGTGGATGCTCTGGGGGATGTGTTTGCCACTGGCGCCGTGGGGGTTCTCAGCGATGTCTTCTCAATGTTGGTGGTCATCCTGACGATGTTTTTTATTGACCGCCTGCTGGCAACCCTGCTGCTGGCCTTGGTAGTGCCGATCACCGCCCTGATTATCTATTTTCAACATCGCTACCGCGTGGCCAACTACAAATCCCGCGAAGAACTGTCGCTACTGAATGCCGATCTTCAGGAAAACATCGTTGGCATTACCGTGGTGCAACTGTTTCGCCGTGAGGCCTTTAATAGCCAACTGTTTCGGCGGCGCAATCAACGCTACATCAAAGAGGTGGATCGGACGATTTTCTATGATTCAGCAGTATCAGCAACGTTGGAGTGGATTGCCTTTGTGGCGATCGCTGGCGTTCTCTGGCTGGGCGGTGCATTGGTGGAGCAGCGTGCGATTGACTTTGGTACCTTGGCCACGTTTATCCTCTTTTCCCAGCGCGTCTTTGATCCATTGCGGCAGTTGGCGGAGAAATTTACCACAGTGCAAGCGGGCTTAACCGCCATTGAGCGCATCCATGATCTGCTCTCAGAACCCATTGAAATTCAGGATCCCAATCGCACCTTTTTGCATTTGCCCAAGGCAGAAAATACAGCCGCTGCTGTTGAGTTTCGCGATGTCTGGCTGGCCTACAAAGACGATGACTATGTCCTCAAGCAACTTTCGTTTCAGATCCATGCTGGTGAGAAGGTAGCGATTGTTGGCCCTACGGGTGCGGGCAAAAGTTCAATTATTCGCTTGCTTTGTCGCCTCTATGATCCGACACGCGGTGAAGTGCTGGTGGCTGGTCGCAATGTCCGCGACTTTACCCAAGCAGAACTGCGGCAGCACATTGGCGTGATTTTGCAGGATAGCTTTCTCTTTTCGGGGGATGTCAAAAGCAACATTGCCCTTGGCGACAACTACACCCTTGCCGAAATTCAGCGGGTGGCCGCCGAAATGAACATTGCTGACTTTATTGAACAGTTGCCCCAAGGCTATGACACTCCCCTGCGGCAGCGGGGCACGAATCTATCGGCGGGGCAGCGACAACTTTTGGCCTTTGCGCGGGTAGCGATTCGTCATCCAGAAATCCTTGTCCTTGATGAGGCAACCGCCAATTTGGATGTGGGTACAGAGGCGATGATTCAGGAGGCCTTAAACCGCCTGTTAGTGAACCGAACCGCCATTATTATCGCCCACCGCCTTGCCACGATTCGCCATGTGGATCGCATTTTTGTGCTCAAACGGGGACAACTGGTGGAGCAGGGCACCCACAGTGAACTCTTGGCTCGCAATGGGGTATATGCCCATCTTTATTGGCTACAGGCGCTCGCCGAAGAAGCAGCCCCTAAGCACGATGCCTCGCCCCTTGCCTAATCCACAATAACAGCGGCAGCCCCAGCAGTTGCAGCGCTACTGACACCAGTACCAACAACCCCAAGGAGCGATCGTAGAGCATGCCCATGAGCAAACTTCCTAGAAACCACGCTAAGCCATAGCCAGTGCTGAAGATGCCATAGGCCGACCCCCGCCATGCTGAGGGGACGAGGTTGGCGACGATCGCCCGCACAATGGATTCTTGGGCACCCATGCCAATGCCCCACAGCACCATGCCCCAAATCACCGCAGAACTGAGGAAGACCAAAGGAGCAAAGCCCACTGACAGCACAACCGCAAGGATCAAGGCCATGATGCCCATGCGATCCAGTAAGTACCCAAAGAGCAGGGCAGCCACCGCATCAACCCCCATCGCCAAGGCATAAAGCAGCGGAATTTGACTCGTTTGCAGACTATTCCCCTGCTGTAAATGAAAGGCAATCAAGGGGAAATCCACATAACCGGCGCCCAGACAGGCCACCGCTAAGAGGTAAATCCAAAACAGCGTTGGTAGTCTTTTGGTATCGAGATCCGGAACCACCGTTTCAAAGTCCCGTGGCTCTGGGTACCGCCGCTGCATCACCAATAAAACAACCAAACCAACCAAAGCAGGAATGGCGAGGACAGCAAAACTCCATTGATAGTGCTGGGTGAGGGCAAAGACGCCGGCCACCATCAGCGGCCCAACAACGGCACCAATTTGATCCATCGCTTCATGGAGACCAAAGCCAAAGCCACGACCCACTTGGCTAGCACCGTAGGAGAGTAAAACATCGCGGGGGGGTGTACGAATCGCTTTGCCAGTGCGCTCAGCAATCATGAATCCCGCTAGAACTTCCCAACGATGGGCCAGGGCCATGAGGGGCACAGCCAAGGTATTGATGGCATAACCTAGGGTGGTAATGCGCCAATAGGCACGGGTGCGATCGCTCACATAACCAATCAGAAGGCGCAGACCGTAGCCAATGAATTCCCCCAAACCCGCCACGAGGCCGACAACGGTACCACTGGCACCCAATACGCCTAAATAGACCCCCGTGAGACTGCGTGCGCCTTCATAGGTGGCATCGGCACAAAGGGAGACCACCCCCAGTAAGATGACAAAACTCAGGGCTGACCCCTTTTGTAATACCATCGGTAAACTCCTTTCGGAATGTCCACAGTATATTGTTTGGAGAATCGTTAACGGGCAATCGCGATGGCAGATGCACTCAGCGCAGCTAGCCCCTTAGTCATTTGGACAAGTTTGGGGTTCATCTGTGGCCGTTGGTTGCCGGCAGTGATTCCCCAATGGTTGGGACGCGGCCTCTATTGGGTCGGGGTACCCATTCAAATTTTTGCCTTAGTGCGGCAGACCAACTTCGCAGGACTCATTTGGTTGGCACCGGTGCTGGCCTTTGTGGCGCTGATTGTCGGCTATACCCTTGCCCAGGGCCTTTACTATTGGCAGAAACGCTACTTTCAACCGCAATGGCTGCAATACACACCTCCCTTCTTGACGAGTACAGTTCCCGAAGGAGAAAGTCGCCGCTTTCAGGGGAGCTATCTGATTGCCAGCATTCTCGGCAATACAGGCTTTGTTGGCTTGGGGGTCGCGATTCCTCTTCTGAGTGACACGGCATTGCCTTGGGCAGCTTTCTACGCCATTACCCAAAATGCCGTCGGTACCTATGGCTTCGGTTCATTCCTTGGTCAGTACTACGGTAGGGGCAATGATCAACCTTGGTGGCGGGCTTTGGTGGTGATTCCAACGGTGCCGACCCTTTGGGCATCAATGGCGGGCTTTGCGACCCATGATCTTTCCTTTCCCGACGCAATCGAAAGGCTGTGTGAGATGGATATTCACTTGGTGATTCCCTTTGCCTTTGTTCTCACCGGAATTCGCCTCAGTCGGCTCCCCGGCTGGCAGAGCTTTCGCGTGGGGTTGCTGCCGATGTTGGTGAAAACGCTGTTGCTGCCCCTGACAATGATGGCGATCGCCTATGGTTTGGGCTTGCGGGGGGACACATTGCTGGCGATCGCGATTATGACTGGCACACCTACGGCCTTTGCCGCCCTAATTTTGGCGGAGGAATACGAACTCAATACCGAACTGCCACCGGCGGTGATTGCCCTGAGTACCCTGAGCTTTGTGGGGGTGTTACCCCTATGGGTGTTCCTGTGCCGCCAAGTTTTAACATAATGATTACTCTCCTTTTCCAAGAACAGTGGCACACTGAAAATACCTGATTCATTACTAGCCCTCTTGCGAGTCTTCCTATGACCAATCCCCAAAGTCCTCCTCCGCCACCGCCGCGTGTTCCCAATTCACCTCCGATGCCGCCGCCCCGGCCGCCGATGGGTGCAGGTGTTCCACCGATGCCTCCCCAACCCGGAATGGCGCCTCCCCGTCCTGCTGCCCCCCCACCGCCCCCCCAACCGGGAATGCTGCCCCG
>NZ_DVEH01000055.1 GCF_015295825.1 Thermosynechococcus sp. M98_K2018_005 | reverse complement strand
GAGGATCTGCCATTCTTCTGAAAAGGGCGATTAACAGTTGCGGGAATCTTCACAACACGCCTGCTAGTGGCTGGTTTTCGCCATGGGTTTAGCAGCAGCGTGATGATTCTCTTGGGAGGTGGGGCGGGGTTGGATGACGCCATAGCCCCCATGATTCCGTTCATAGACCACGTTGATTTCTCCCGTATCGCGATTGCGGAAGACGTAGAAGTCGTGATCCACCATTTCTAAGTGCTCAAGGGCTTCTTGGATCGTCATCGGCGGCATGGCAAAGTATTTCATGCGCACCACTTGCTCGGGCAGTTGCGGTGTGCGATTGCCCAGCAAATCCGTCACCACTGCGGGTTCCACCACACTATTGGTATCTTTAGCGCGGGACTTGTCTTGACGTTTTTCTTTGAGTTTACGGAGTTTGCGCTCAATTTTATCAGCAACGAGATCAATACTGGCGTAGAGATTTTCACTGCTTTCTTCGGCGCGAATCACTGAGCCATTAACAAATAGGGTCACTTCAGCGGTTTGTTTCGGGGCTGTACTGCGGTTACGAGCTACGGAAAGATGCACATCAACTTCGTTAATCACATTCTGGAAATGACTGGTGGCTCGCTCAATTTTTTGGTTCACATAGTTGCGAATGCCATCCGTAATATCAATGTTTTTACCGTGAATCACTAGCCTCATAGGGTTGCCTCCCCTGAGCAAAACTAAATCTAAGGCTGATCTACCTCCACCCTAACATCTTCGTATCGGGGATTACAGGGCATCCTGAGGCTCTTCACCTTTATTTGTGTTCTGTGATAATTCTTATCCTCTAGCTCTTGACAATCTGGCACCCCCTATGAAAACTGCCCTCGGTTGGCATTGTGCCTTGGGGATCATCCCCTACCGCGATGCTTGGCGCTGGCAACAGCAACTGGTGGCGGAGCGCTGCCACAATCCCACTGCCCGAGATGTCCTGCTCACCTTGGAGCACCCCCCCATCTATACCCTTGGCCAGGGAGCAACCACCACCCACATTCACTTTGATCCCGTGGCTACGGGCATTGAGGTCTTGCGCATTGAGCGGGGGGGCGATGTCACCTACCACTGCCCCGGTCAATTGGTCGCCTACCCGATTTTGAATTTACGCCGCCACTGCTGCGATTTGCATTGGTATCTCCACCAGTTGGAGGAAGTAGTGATTCAAACCCTAGGACACTATGGCATTAAAGGGGAGCGCGTTGCTGGCCTGACGGGTGTTTGGGTAGGGGGGTACAAGGTGGCGGCGATTGGGATCAAGGTAACCCGCTGGATTACCTTCCACGGCATTGCCCTCAATGTGGTGAACGATCTAAAGGGCTTTGGTCGCATTGTTCCCTGTGGCATTGGCGATCGCCCCGTCGGGAACCTACGGCAGTTTTGCGCCGACATTACGTTAGAGGAGGTGCGCCAGCAGTTTGTTGCTGCCTTTGGCCGTGTTTTTGCCCTCGAGTTTGCCCCCAAAGCCCTTGCCGATCTCCTGATCCCCGTCTCTAGTTGACAAAGTTTAATCTTTACTTCAGGAATCGGCTGTTATGAATTGGCAACTTTCGGGGCACAATTTAAGTCTAAGTAGATTAGGATACAGGCCAACTCCCTCTCACCTGCTAAGCTAACGCCATACAAACCTCAGCTTTATCAGTGCGAGTCGTCATCTTCATTGCGATAAACCTTTTATCTACATTTTCCTTGCCAAATACTGTTTAAAATCTGTGCTGCTATGATGAACTCCGCTTCCAAAACCCCATCCCCTACACCCACTGTGAGCACCGATATGGTGCGCACCTACCTACAGGAAATTGGGCGTGTGCCGCTGCTAACCCATGAACAGGAAATTATTCTGGGTAAACAGGTGCAGCAAATGATGGCATTGCGGGAAAAACGCGAGGCTCTCACCAAGGAACTGGGACGTGAACCAACCTTTGAAAAATGGGCGGCGGCCTGTAATCTCACGCCGACGGAATTGCGCAATCTCCTCAAGCGCGGCGAACGCGCCAAGCAAAAAATGATTGAAGCCAACCTACGGCTGGTGGTTTCGGTGGCCAAGAAGTATCAAAAACGCAACCTTGAATTGCTGGACTTGGTGCAAGAGGGCACCCTTGGCCTTGAACGTGGTGTGGAAAAGTTTGATCCCACGCGGGGCTACAAGTTCTCTACCTATGCCTACTGGTGGATTCGTCAGGCCATTACGCGGGCGATCGCCCAACAGGCGCGGACAATTCGGTTACCCATCCACATCACTGAGAAGCTGAACAAGATCAAACGCACCCAACGCGAACTGGCGCAAAAGTTGGGACGGAGTGCGACTCCTGCTGAGGTGGCAGCAGCCCTAGAACTCGAACCGGAGCAAATCCGTGAATACCTGACCCTTGCGCGCCAGCCCGTTTCCCTTGATCTGCGCGTCGGGGATAATCAGGACACTGAACTCGGTGAACTGCTCGAGGATGACAGTCTTTCGCCAGAGCAATTTACTACAGTGGAGTCCCTCCGCGATGATGTCAACCTGTGGCTAGCGGAACTCACCCCGCAACAACGGCAAGTACTCACCCTGCGCTATGGCCTGGCGGATGGTCAAGAACTGTCCCTTGCCAAGGTGGGTGAGCAACTCAACCTCAGCCGTGAACGGGTGCGGCAACTGGAGCGGCAAGCCCTCGATCACTTGCGGCGGCGGCGCCAGCAAATGTATGAATACTTGGCTAGCTAAGGCCTGGATTGAGGCACTTGACCTGCAACCCCATCCAGAGGGGGGCTATTTTCGTGAGGTCTATCGCTCCGCAGGGAGCATTCCCGCAGCGGCGTTGCCTTCAGGCTTTCAGGGGGGCGATCGCGTCTACTGTACAAGCATCTACTTTTTGCTCCCCTCCACGGCCTGTTCGCGACTGCACCGCATTGCCAGTGATGAACTGTGGCACTTTTACATAGGGAGTAGCCTCACGATTCATGTGATTCTACCGACGGGCGAGTATCAGGCCCTGCGCTTGGGGATGAATATCGATCAGGGGGAGCAATTGCAACAGGTGGTACCGGCAGGGGCATGGTTTGGAGCAACAGTGGATGCCCCAGACAGTTTTAGTCTTGTGGGTTGTACGGTCGCGCCAGGATTTGACTTTCGTGATTTTGAATTGGGCGATCGCCAGCAGTTGGCGCAGCAGTTTCCCCAACACCAGAGATTAATTGAACGCTTGACGCTCTAGACATTTTTAAACATTAAAGAGAGTTTGCAAACGGCGACGAATCCACTGCAAGGGGGGCAGGCTTTTGATGTCTTGGGAGTTCACAAGGCCGAGTTCTTGGAGAACCTGCTGTCGTGCCGCTAGCTCGTGGGCAATATCCTCCGCCAATTGGGGTTGAGCTTGCAGCAGTCGCTGTACTGCTGAACGATGCACGACAAATAGAACTGTTTCTTCCAAGGCTCGCACCGTGGCCGATCGCGGCATCCCCGTCAGCACAGCAATTTCACCAAAAAACTCCCCCTCATAGAGGGTGGCTAAAATCTGATTCAGGCGCTCAGAGCGGACTTCGACAGAACCCTCAAGGACAATGTAAAAGGCATCCCCCGGATCCCCCTCGCAGCAGATAATTTCCCCCACACCATAAAATTGGCGATTGCCCAACTCAATCAGCATTTGCAATTCCGCATTGGAGCAGCGGGAAAAGCAACTGATATTGCGCAGTAAATCCGCGAGGGAGGGTTCGGTTTTAGCCATTTCAGGAGCTGCTGGCTCAGTCACTGCCGAGGTTTCGGGCACACTGGCCACAGAACGGTGGTAGTAATGAGCCAAGGAGCGTAGTTCTCCCAAGTCGCGCAACCGCAGATCCAATTGGGGAAAGGGCACTTCAATCTGCCGCTGCCGTAATTCCTGCTCAATGAGAAAATTGAGGGCGCTTTTAATGGGTTCAGAATCTTGGGGGCGGTTAATCCACACCAGCAATTCAAAGAGGTAGGCATTCTCCCCAAAACCGCGAAACCAAACGCTGGGGGGTGGGGTTAGCAGGACGCGCGGATCCTGACGGGCGGCACTGAGGAGCGCTTCGGTGACCAGAACTGTATCACTGCCGTAGGCAACACTCACAGGGATATGGATACGGCTATCGGGGCTACCGTAACTCCAGTTGACGACGTTCTTTTCAATAAAGCGGTTGTTGGGGACAATCACATACTGGCTATCGTTGGTGCGGATAATCGTGGCGCGAATTGAGATTTTCTCGACGGTGCCCAGCAGGCCATCCACTTCAATAAAATCCCCCACTTTAATCGGATGTTCGAGCAAAATCGCTAAACCGCTAATAAAGTTACTGGCGAGGGTTTGCAAACCAAAACCAAAACCGATCCCCAAGACCCCCGCTAAAACCGTGAGGGAACTGAGGTCAATGCCCGCGGTTTGCAGGACAATAATAAAGCCAATAAAACTCAGGCTATAGCTAACCACACGGGTGATGGTTTCTTGGCTACCGCGATCCACCCGCAACTGCATGAGAATCCGCCTCTTGAGCCACTCGCTCACCCAGCGGGAGATAAAAATCACCGCGAGGGACAAAAAGAGAATTAGAAAGAGAAAGTTCAGCGTGACCTTGGTACGCCCCAACTCCATAAAGGGGGTGTTAAACACGACGGCCACCCGTTCGAGGAGAAACTGAATCGTGCTGTCAATGCGCTCATGCCAAGGGGAAAGACTTTGAACGGATTGCAGAATCCAAGATAAAACGAGTGCCCAGAGTAAAATGCGCAGCGTCAGGCGCAATAGACTAGCGCCAAGGGAGAGCCAAGGCTGGGATTGTTGGCTGGCTTTTTGGTCAAGCCGCTGTTGCAGTTGATGAATCCCCAAGTTCAGCAGGAGCTAGTCAGTAAGAATCGCAATGCCGACAATCCCCACAATTTGAGCCGCTTCAATGAACGCGACCCGCAGCCGTTGAGTTCGCGCCAGTTGAGCAATGAGAAGACTTGAAGGGGCTGCTGCTAAAAATAAACTGAGGTACTTAATCATGGTCCTAAAGATTGTGCGCGAGCGGCTTTAATGACTGCCACCACGTCGGCATGTTTCCCGTCCAGCGCCCACACCAAAGCTGTCCAAGAATTCTGATCCTTGGCGTTGAGATCTGCACCTGCTGCAATCAGTTGTTTAACTGTAGCCGTTTGTCCTTTGGCTGCTGCGGCCATTAAGGGGGTCAGACCAAAGGCCGTTTGAGCATTGACATTGGCACCGGCTGCTAGCAGTTTCTCCACAATGGCGGTATGTCCACCGCCGGCAGCAGCCATCAATGGTGTCCACCCCTCACTATCCCCTTGGTTGACATCGACGCCTGCGGCAATCAGGGCATTGACAATTTCAGTGTGCCCCAGTTCAGCTGCCAGTGCTAGCGCTTCTGTTTTCATCTCGATACCATTGGCGATCGCCTCTTGGACAGCGGTTAGGTCTCCTTGCTCAATGGCGGTTTCAATTGCTGTCATCTCCTGCCTCATTATCTGTAGCCTGCCTCTAATAAAGAAAAGATAATCTATCTAAGTTAAAATGAAGTTTGCATTGAGTTCAGGATCGCATGCAATGGATATTATCACGCTCGGTTGGGTGGGTGTTCTCAGTGTCTTTACGCTCTCGATCGCCTTTGTGGTCTGGGGTCGCCACGGCATGTAGCCACCTAGGACTGGGGCAATGACGGTTTCATTGGCGGATCTTCTGGTTCTGATAGCTTTGCTGCTGCTGATTGTCGTCACCGGCGGCATTGGCTATCTTACCTTTGCTGAGTGGCGCGATCGCCGGCGTCTGCAAGCGGAGCAAAAAGAACAACGACGGGGGCGCAAACGTTAATGGTTGCTCCTCTACGGCTTTTGGGCGATCGCCTCTTGAGTGCCCTGCAAACCGCACTTCCCCTAGATACCTATCCCGAGCCGCTCCTGCTGCCGGCCAGTCAAGCCAAATTTGGCGACTATCAATCCAATGTTTGCCTGAGCCTCGCCAAGCAGGTGGGCAAAGCGCCCCGTGAGCTAGCCCAAAAGGTGGTGGCACATCTCAATGTCGAGGATATTTGTCAACCTGTCGAAATTGCTGGCCCGGGCTTTCTCAATTTTCGTCTCAAGCCGGACTTTCTAGCGCGCAGCCTGCAAGCCGCTATCGGCAGCGATCGCCTGGGGATTCCGCCGGTGCGAGAGCCACGCCGGGTGGTGGTTGATTTTTCCAGCCCCAACATTGCCAAGGAAATGCACGTGGGTCACCTGCGCTCCACAATTATTGGTGACTGCATTGCCCGCATTCTTGAATTTCAAGGCCACGATGTCCTGCGGCTCAACCATGTGGGGGATTGGGGGACACAGTTTGGCATGCTCATTGCCTACCTTGATGAGGTTTATCCCGACGCCCTCACCACCGCCAATGCCCTTGACTTGGGGGACTTGGTGACATTCTACAAAAAGGCTAAGCAACGCTTTGACAGCGATCCAAACTTTCAACAAAAGGCACGGCAGCAGGTGGTGGCGCTTCAGCAGGGGGAAGAACACAGTCGCCGCGCTTGGCAACTTCTGTGTGAGCAATCCCGCCGCGAGTTTCAAAAGATCTACGATCTGCTGGATATTCAACTCACTGAGCGCGGGGAATCCTTCTACAATCCCTTTTTGCCGGCGGTGATTGAGGACTTGGCGGCTCTCGGCCTCTTAGTGGAAGATCAGGGGGCAAAGGTCGTCTTTTTAGAGGGTTTCACAAATAAAGAGGGGCAACCCCAACCCTTGATTATTCAGAAGTCCGATGGTGGCTACAACTACGCAACCACGGATTTAGCTGCCCTGCGCTATCGCATTGAAAAGGATCAAGCGGACTGGATTATTTACGTCACCGATGTTGGGCAGTCCACCCACTTTGCCCAAGTCTTTCAGGTGGCGCAGCGCGCAGGTTGGGTGCCGCCCCATGTCACGTTAACCCATGTCCCTTTTGGTTTGGTGCTGGGGGAAGATGGCAAACGCTTGAAAACTCGTTCTGGGGAAACAATTCGTCTGATGGATTTGCTGACGGAGGCGATCGCCCGCAGTCGAGCGGATTTAGAACAACGCCTTGCCACTGAAGGCCGTAGCGAATCTCCAGAATTCATTGACACCGTGGCACGGGTAATCGGCATCGGTGCTGTCAAATACGCAGATCTCAGCCAAAACCGCAACAGTAACTACGTCTTTAGCTACGACAAGATGCTCTCCCTACAGGGGAACACCGCTCCCTACCTCCTCTATGCCTATGTGCGTGTTCAAGGCCTGACACGACGCGGCGACATTGATTGGCGTAGCCTCTCACCAGATACCCCCTTATTCCTAGAGGATGACACCGAGCAAAACCTGGCCAAGCACCTCGTGCAACTAGAGGAAACCCTTGACCTTGTGAGCGCTGAGCTATTGCCTAACCGCCTCTGCCAATACCTCTTTGAACTGAGCCAGCTTTTCAACCAGTTCTACGATCGCTGCCCTATCCTCTCGGCGACTGAGCCAACAAAGCAATCCCGTCTAACCCTTGCCTATCTCACTGCCCAAACGCTGAAACAAGGACTCTCCCTACTAGGGATTCAGGTTTTGGACCGGCTTTAGAGCCTTCTCGCTATCCTGAGGCACAGCACCAGTGTTGTTTCTGGAATTTTCTAGAGTGTGGGAGGCCGCTTCTCCAGTCTCTTACGGGCAGTTATCTTCTTGCTGACATGGCCGCATATCTACCTCCTGCAGTTTTATTTTTGGCTATTTCACCGTGAGTTGCCTAGCAAGCTAAAACGGGGGGTATCATGGCAGGGATGGCAGCGGTTGACCGTGGTGGGAAATTCCCTGATGTGCTTTGAGTTGAGCTATCCCTGGGGTCAGTGGGAAGCAAAGCGTTAATTCTCTTCACGGTGTTGAGCGTGTTCTATTCATGGGAAAAGGACTGTAAGATACATTGGTTGTTTGTGCGGTCGCGGCAGCGCAATGATTAAAAATGATATTTGGATTCGGGCCATGGCGGCTCAGGGGATGATTCAGCCTTTTGAACCGGCACTGGTGCGGCGGGTGGCTGAGCAGCCCGTGATTAGTTTTGGTCTTTCTTCCTACGGTTACGATATTCGCCTCAGCCCCAAGGAGTTTCGCATCTTTCGCCATGTGCCCGGGACAGTGGTGGATCCCAAAAACTTTAATCCTGCGAATCTGGAATCTGTGCCCCTCCATGAAGATGCCAATGGTGCCTTCTTTATTTTGCCCGCCCATTCCTACGGCCTTGGGGTGGCGCTAGAACGCCTACAGGTACCTGAAAATGTCACAGTTCTGTGTATTGGTAAAAGCTCCTATGCCCGCGCGGGGATTATTGCCAACTTGACACCGGCAGAAGCGGGCTGGCGAGGCCATCTGACCTTGGAATTCTCCAATTCATCTAGTGCCGACTGTCGCATCTACGCCAATGAAGGAGTTGTGCAATTGCTCTTTTTTGAGGGCGAACCCTGTGATGTGAGTTATGAAGCACGGCGGGGCAAATACCAAGATCAGCCGGAGGCCGTCACATTGGCGCGGGTTTGAGTCAGTTGCTGCAACAGCCGTTGGGGTCCGTGGTATCCCCATTGATAGCCTTGCTGAAGATAGGGGTCTAGGCGGCGGCGAATCTGTTGGTAGCCCCAGAAGATCACTCCCCCCTGGAGGACAAGATTGGTATTGACTCCCCAGAGTTCACTGCCAAAGGTCAAGCCTTGCCAACTGGAGAGATAAATCGCCGCATACCACAGTAAGACAAACTGACTCAGACTCCCAAACGCAGGTAGAGGAAAGGGCACGGCATAGGCTTGGCATGCTTTGCGGATATAGGCAAGGGTACTGATCATCGCCAGCACGACATCAAAAAATCCCCCCGGCAGCAGCAGGCTACCCACCATCTGTGCGGTTAACCAAGACCATGCCGACGTGTCTTGCGTGCCAAGGGCTGCCCCGAGGCTCTGTTCAACTTGACTGGCTTGTTGGAGAATTCGCAGGGCACGGGCTTGGGCAGCCTCCTGTTGTAGCCACTGCTGAAGAAGCTGTCGCAGTTCTGGAATGCCTTGACCCGTTGTACTGCTCACAGCAATGCCTTCGGCCATTGGCGGGTAGAGATCTGCCTTGGTGAGAATGAGCTTGTAGGGAATCCTAAGGGTGTTGAGGCGATTCCGAGCTTGGCATTCAACGGCAGTGAGGCTGTCTTGGGTCACAAAAAGGACGAGATCGGCAGTCTCAACGGCACTCCATGTCATGCCTTCCCGGTCACTACCCGCCACTTCATCCAGCCCGGGGGTATCTGTGAGATCGACGATTTGATCCTGACAGTGCCAGCGAACTGTTCGCGGCCATTGAGTCGTGCCATGAATGGGGCCCACGGGAAAAATCGCTTCGCCATAGAGGGCATTCAAAAGGGCGGACTTGCCGCGGCTCACTTGACCCAAGACGACAATGTGCCATGCGCTCTGGTGGAGGCGATCGCGCAACTCATAGAGGGACTGCCATTGGGCACTCAATTGCGGATGGTGCACCTGGTGCCACGCGAGGAGTTCCTCTAGACATTTGGCCGTTATGTCTAGAATAGGGAGGCTACTCACGGCGAAAGAGTGACCAATTGGAGGCCACCACTAAAGCAACCGCAGCAATTAAGACAACAGGCAAGGGAATTACCCACTGTCGGAGGTGTAATACGGCTTCGCTGAGCAGGAAGAAAATAATAAAGCTGGCGATCGCAATCTCCATAGGCTATAGGCTAGCGACGGCGAGTCGGTTCTTCTAAAAAGAAAGCCTTTTCACCATTGGGCAAGGTGGCATCGCGGAATGTCCGCACCCGTGCTAGGCGATCGCGCCCCCCGAGAATCGCATCCCCTAACTTCGCCCCCACGAGAATGGCTCGATCCAAACGGGTAAGGAGTAGGCTTACCCCGCTGAGGTTGGCATTGGTGAGATTGGCCTTCGTTAAATCAGCGTTATTGAGGATAGCACCGCTCAGGTTGGCGCCGCTCAGGTTGGCACCGCGTAAATTGGCGGCATTGAGGTTTGCCCCCCGCAGATCCGCTCCCTGAAGATTCCGACCCCGCAAGCGGGCATAGCTGAGATCACAGTTGGGGCAGTTGCCCGTGCGCCGCAGTTGTTCTAAATGGGCTGGATTGGCGGCCCAAGCAGGGGTACTGACTAGAAGCAGGAACAGGGCAGGCACAACCTTGACAATCATCGCACTCTCTCACCGGTGTCTATACTGGACATCCTAACCTACGCAGGTTGTACCAGATTGTCTAGGCCATCCACCACCTTAGCCGAGAGAATCTTATCCCCTTGGCGCAGTTGCCGCAGGGTTTCTTCTCCCTCTACGACATAGCCAAAGACGGCATAGCGACCATCCAAGAGATTTAGACCAGCGGGCGTCAGTTCGGGTTCAAAGAGCAAAAAGAAAAATTGTGATGAGCCCCCATTGGGATCATCGTTGGGACGTGCTAAGGCGACGGTGCCATAGGCCGAGAAGGGGAGCACAGGATGTTCTAAGTAACGCCCTGCATCCTCAAGGGTGATGCCATAGAGGGGATACTTGTCGCCCTCCACCAGAATTTCAAGGGGAATGGCACGGTACTGCTGGGTTTTGGGGTCAATGAAGCCCACCTCTGGCCCTGGTGGATCGCCCGCTTGCAGCACATA
Source organism: Thermosynechococcus sp. M98_K2018_005 (assembly GCF_015295825.1). GTDB lineage: Bacteria > Cyanobacteriota > Cyanobacteriia > Thermosynechococcales > Thermosynechococcaceae > Thermosynechococcus. The sequence goes on along the minus strand of NZ_DVEH01000055.1, from coordinate 6,576 downwards.
GGATTCCTCAGCACGGGTAAAGGGCAGGCCATCGTAGAAGTGGCGTTGTACTAAGTCCACAAAGTTGCCAGCGGTCAGGGGGGCACTGTAGCCATCGACAACAATCGTCAGGTTCCCCTTGGTGGTTTCCATTTCCACAGTGGCACGGCCCAGCAATCGCGGCAGGTGCTCATAGCCCTTGGGAGGCGTATAGCTCACGTTTTGTACCATCATGGCCTCCAAGTCCCCCACCATATCGAGGGCGGCGGCTTTAGCGGGCAGGAGTTGGTTACGATCTTTGGCTTTGGCAGCTTCCTGAAGCGTATCGAGGGAGGTCTCTAACTCCGCCAAGAGGGCTTTGGCGGCCTCCTGTTTCTCGGCAGGGATACTGTTGAGGAGTTCATCGGCGCGATCGCGAACAAGGGCTTTCGCCTTGCTGATGTTGCTGGCAATTTTTGACCACTGTTTGCCGCGCACCCAAAAAGAGATCTGTTCCAGATCCTTTTGCAGTTCTCGTACCGTTGGATTGTCAATCGGTAAGGCCCAACGGAGCAGCGCTTTGGGATCGGTAATGGCATTCCCTTGGGGCAGGGCAGCAATTAACGGCTGTTCAACAGGCAGCGCGATCGCCAGCGGCGGCAGTAGGAAGGTTCCCCAGCAGAGGAGCAGGATCACCAGAAGAGCTAGCCAGCGTTTGCGTCGTTTCACCGTTTCTTCCCATGACTTCGTCTCCCCTCAGTGTATCGGACGGGGCGATCGCCCTCCAAGGGGGAGTTTTTCATTTTCCTTTCATTTTCCTAGGCATCCTGTGTTAGGCTGAGAATTATGAAAGAATTATGAAAGATTGCCAATCATGCGTGGTCTGAGTTGGTTATTGGTAGGAATTCTCTTGCTGGGCGGGTGTGCAGTCCCAGCCCCGGAGAATCGCCAAGAAACCCGCGCCACTCAAACCAATAGGGATGAACGCCCCTTAGTGCTGACCACGTTTACAGTCCTTGCGGATATGGCACAGCAGGTGGCGGGCGATCGCCTGCGGGTGGAGTCACTGATTAAACCGGGAGCGGAAGTCCACGGCTATGAATTTACCCCCAGTGACCTTGTGCGGGGACAGGAAGCCGCCCTCATTTTAGAAAATGGCCTTGGCCTCGAACGCTGGGGCGATCGCTTCTACAACAGCCTACCGAATGTGCCCCGCGTCACGCTCACAGAGGGGATTACCCCCATTCCCATTCAGGAGGGTGCCTACCGAGGACAACCCAACCCCCATGCCTGGATGTCGCCCCAAAATGCCCTGATTTATGTTGACAACATTCGCACAGCTCTCACAGACCTGGATCCTGCTGGCGCGCAAATCTATGCCGCCAACGCCGAAGCCTATAAAGCCCAAATTCGCGCCCTTGATCAAGAGCTACGTCAAGCCCTAGCAGCGCTCCCCGCCAACAAACGCTACATCGTTACCTGTGAAGGCGCCTTCTCCTACCTTGCGCGGGACTATGACCTTAAGGAAGTGTATCTCTGGCCAGTAAATGCTGATCAGGAGGGGACGCCGCGACAAATGACGCGGGTGATTGACATTGTGCGACGGCAACAGATTCCCGCTGTCTTTTGCGAAAGTACGGTTAAGGCAGGTTCGCAACAACAGGTGGCACGGGAGTCTGGCGCTACATTTGCCGGCATCTTTTATGTGGATTCCCTATCGCCCCCAGAGGGCAATGCCCCCACCTACCTTGGCCTACTCAAGTACAACATCAACACCCTTATTCGTGGTCTCACCGGGAGGATAGCTTCATGATTTCTAGCCCTGCCATTGATTTACAAGATGTGACGGTGGCCTATCATCATCATCTTGCCCTCCATGGGGTAACGCTGCAACTGCCCGCCGGCACGATCTGTGGGGTCGTGGGGATGAATGGTGCTGGTAAATCCACCCTTTTCAAGGCCATCATGGGGTTTGTCAAACTGATCCGAGGTCAGGTGCGCATTCATGGCTTACCCCGACAGCAGGTACAACGGCAGTCCCTTGTGGCCTATGTGCCCCAAAGTGAAGATGTAGATTGGCAGTTCCCCCTACGGATCTGGGATGTCGTGATGATGGGGCGCTATGGCAAAATGAACTGGCTGCGCCAACCCACAGCGCGCGATCGCCAGCGGGTACGGGAAAGCCTAGAGCAAGTGGAATTGTGGCCTCTGCGGCACCGCCAAATTGGCGAACTCTCCGGCGGACAAAAGAAGCGGATGTTCCTTGCCCGCGCCTTTGCCCAAGAAGCACAGGTGTTGCTCTTGGATGAACCCTTTGCGGGTGTGGATGTGAAAACGGAGAAACTGATGATTGATCTCCTCATGGCGGAGCGGGAGAAGGGGCACACGATTCTCATCTCCACCCACGATCTTGCCTCAATGACCACCTTTTGTGATCAGGTGGTGCTGGTGAACCGCGGCATTCTAGCCTATGGCCGCACCAGTGAGGTCTTTACCCCTGAAAATCTCTCGCGAGCCTTCGAGGGATCCCTGCGGATCCCCCGCCGCTGTGACTAGCCTCGACGAATCGGCGTGCCACAGGGATAGGTGGCTACAGGTGCTTCAGTGGGCAGGTCTTTCACCTTGTGCTGAAGTTGCGCTTGCAGGTAGAGCTGTTGGAGGCGTTCGACCATTTCGCCTCGGCGATCGTAGAGCCGTTTCAGGGGACGGGGTTGACAGCGATTGAGGCAGTAGGCAGTGAGGATGGGAAGAGCGATCGTGCTATCAGTGTAACAGACTACGGTATCCCGCAACCCTTGGGGATCCACCTTGCCCCAACTGACGGCTTCACTGGGCACCGCGCCCGAGAGACCGCCCGTATCCGGCCGCGCATCGGTAATCTGAATAAAGTAATCGTGCCCCCGTTCCTCTAATCCCAAAACCTCATGGATCTGTGGCTGGGTTTGCAGCAGGAAGTTTTTCGGACTTCCGCCACCAATAATGAGAGCGGCACTCTTGCCATTTCCCTCAGCGGCTTCGCGGGCAAAGTAGGCAATGGCGGCGGTTTCATTGACATCAATCGCAGGGTCAATGATGAGTTTCGACCCTTCGAGGGCGATCGCCGCCACATTCATACCAATGGAGCTATCCCCTGGAGAGGAGGTGTAAATGGGCACACCACACTCATAGGCCGTAGCCAAAAGACAGGAATGGGTTTGCCCCCGCTGGACTTCCAGTTCACGGACATAGCGCCCTAGGTAATAGTGAAACTCGGCTGTGCCCATGCGGCGTTGGAAGGTTTCACTGCGCAGCACTTGCCGCAAAAAGGCATCGGTTTCAAGGAGCACCTCGTAGTCAAAGATAATGTCATAGATGCGAATTTTGCTTTCCTTGCGCAGTTGCACATCATCGACAAAAGGATGTGCCGCATAGAGATCCATGCCGAGGGCATAGTGAATATCGTGGTAGAGGTTTGCCCCAGTGCTAATGATGTAATCGACAAATCCCGCCCGCACTAAAGGCGCCAAGGCTGAGATACCCAATCCCGTGGGGGTCATCGCCCCTGAGAGGCTGAGGCCAACCGTCACTTCTGGCTGGAAGACCCGTTGGCTCAGTAGTTGGCAGATTTCCCGCAAGCGTGCTGAATTGTAGGCCGTAAAGTATTTATCAATAAGTTCTGTTAATGTGATATTGTTGGGAATGGGTGCAGGGGTAATGGGAGTAGCAAATGCAGACATCGGTTGTTCCTCGCAAGCTAATTCCACAGCAGGGGCAGCCGCTCAGTCAGGAACATTCCTAACCGCAGCATGACTAAACCCGCTGAGGGGTGTCTAATTGGTTTGAGTTGTTAAAAACTTTAAAGTGTAGTAACAGTGATCAACACACTCAACACTTCTGATCGACCCAGTTCACACAGGGGTGAACACTTGCAGGCCGATCAGCTCATACTCGGTCCTTCGCAATTATCCACAACCGAGAGTGCAGGGATGGCTGCTCGCCGTTGGCGCAACCCCATTTCGAGATACCAAGTGGTGATGTTGGGATAGCCCATCAACGTCAATTGTTTCACTGTTGACAAGTTCCATGCCCTTACATTACGAGATCACTATAGCACTTCATTACCCAATTTGCCGTGCGCCTCGCCTATTCTGCTTTTGCTACTTGTTTCAGCGTCTTCCTCATTCTCTACGTTTTGCGAGGAATCGGTTGGCTGACAATGCTGCCGGGGGGAATTGTCTTGATCCTTGCAATTGCCAGTTGGTTTACGGGGCTTTGGTCGCTGCTCACCTTCTTGAAGCAGCGCTATTGACCCTTTGATGCCCTCGCTCTATGAGGCCACCGCCAGTTGGGGGAATTCTAGGGGCAGCGGTGGCAGGGGGACAGTCGTTGACGCGCTTGGCAGTAGAGCAGTACGAAACTGCGGTGAGTTTCCATGCCAAAACTCAGCCATAAAGGCAGTGGCGTTGTTGGTGACGACATTCACCACAGGGTGCAGGCCAAAAAACATGCCGCCAAAGGTAACGGCTAAATTGGGTAAAGAAATCAAGGCGACATTCTGATAGGTGCGCTCTAGGGCATCGCGGGCAATGGCCATACCACGGCCAAGGGCAGACCAGTCGCCGTCCAAGAGAACGACCACTTTGGCATTGGGGGCAAAGGTAGGGGGCTGCCAGCGAATCGATAGCCATGTGGGTTCAGGACAGGAGCAGGTTTCACCAAAGCTGATCCAGCCCACCCGCCGCCGCTGACCCACGAGATAGGCCTGAAGATCGGCGAGGCGATCGCTCGTGAAATCTGTGGTGCCCTCAAGGGGCGAGCCTTGATCTTGCAGCAAATAGATATGAAGGCCAAGCTGTCGCAATTGCTGAACCAGGATTTGTGCCTGTTGGGGCTGGGGAAGACCCGCGCGAGCATCAATCACCAAGCTCTCCAGTTGGGCCAGTTGCTCTAAAGTACCAGTGGTGGGTAAATAGATCCCCTGTTGCACAGCAAATACCTGCGCCGAGAGCATTACTGTCCGCAGCGACAGTTGCACACCACTGCCAAAGTCAAATTGGAGGGGGGCGATCGCCGGCCCGTAGGCACCCGTAGCCAGCCAGAGGGCACCACTGAGGGCAAGGGTTGGTAAGACTGCATGGCGGGCAAATTCCCCCTGTTGGTGGGCAAGGGCACTGTCATAGACCGGTTCAGTGTGTAGCAGATCCGTAATCAGACCAAGGCGCGTTTGCCAACCGGTGCGCATCACCCGCAGTTGAACCTGTCCCGTGAGAATTTGATAGCCTGCATAGAGGGCATCACCGGGGCGACAAACCCGTACCTGTCGGGAAGGTTCAAAATGGGCAGGCTCCACTTCCGCCAATCCAGCAACAACACTGCCATCTACTGGCACAACATCCCCCGGTCCCAACCAAAGGAGATCACCGGCTTGCAACTCCTGGCTTTCGATCCTGAGGGAATGCCCTTGACGTTCCACCGTCAGGTGTTCATAGTGAGCCATCAAAACACTGGGATATCGATGCAACTGTTGTCGTCGCTGGCGATCGCGCACATCTGCCCGTGCCCCGACCAACGTGGTCTTCAATGCAGGCGCTAAGAACTGGCCATTGACGGTATGCAGTGCCATCCAGAGGCTATCGAGCAAATCCACATTCGGGGGATGCCCCTGACGCATCTGATGCCCCACCCGCTGAAACCAAGGCCAAGCACTGGCCAAGACCGTAGCCCCAACAACCGCGAAGGGCAATTCCAAGGGCACACTGAGGAGCGAGACCCCCAGGGCCACCAAGGGCAGTCCCAAGCGTTCCCAATCGGTTTCAAGGCGAGCATCGGCCTCTACTTGTGCCTCGTAGTCTTCAAGGGCGATCGCATCCGCAGGAGCCGCACTATCCGGAAAGAGCTGCGGCATGGCCACCATTGTCTGTTCAAAACAATGATTCAAGCGTTCATAGACCGCTGCTTCATCAAGCAAATGGGGTTGATACTGCACCACCACTGTCGCCGCCTGAGGGTTAAGACGCACCCGCTCAACAATCGCCAAAGACTCCAGCAACTGCACCAATAACTCCCCATAGGCGGGATCTCGCTGCACACGCGGCACCCGAAAGCGCACTCGCCCTGTTGTGGCATGAACAATTTGCTGTTCCATAGCAGCTTGACAAATCAAAGTCATAACGACTACGCTTTAGGAAGCAACGTTATGTAGAGGACTCCACCATGCTACCCAACCGTGAAGGGCAACGTGTTCCCGAAGTCACCTTTCGCACCCGTGAAGGCGATCAATGGGTCAATGTGACCACCAATGATTTGTTCAATGGCAAAACCGTTGTTGTGTTTGCTTTGCCGGGTGCTTTCACCCCTACCTGTTCTTCAACCCATCTCCCCGGCTACAACGAATTGGCACCCCTATTTCGCGAATGCGGCGTGGATGACATCCTCTGCATTTCCGTTAATGATGCCTTTGTCATGAATGAGTGGGGCAAAACCCAGCAGGCGCAGAATGTGCGCCTCATTCCCGATGGTAATGGTGAGTTTACGGCCGGCATGGGAATGCTTGTCGTTGACTTCTCCCCTTCTTGAAAGAGAGAGGATTCCCAAAGGATGCTACGCAACGGGCTGCAGCCGCGTTGCTCCGCTTTTCCC
>NZ_DVEH01000093.1 GCF_015295825.1 Thermosynechococcus sp. M98_K2018_005 | reverse complement strand
AAGGGTCCCCTCGCTGAAGCGGAGGGGTTTTAGCCTGCCCACATCACTCCTATAAATCTCACTTTTTCCCGGAAATATACCTTAATTTTTTGGGGTTAAAAATTACTCTTAACCCGCAGGGTGATCTGATCGCAAGTCTGCAATTGCGCCAGCAAAACAACTATGCGATCCAAACCAGCACGGAGTTGAGCCGTGCCCTCCCCCCCTTGATTGACCACAAGGCTAAAGACGAGGGGGCGATCCTGCATGGGTTCCACATAGCCCGCCAAGGCAACGACGCCCCGTAGTGTGCCGGTTTTAGCCCAGACGCGATCTTGAGCTGCTGTATTGCGAAACCGCTGGCGTAACGTACCCGATCGCCCAGCAAGGGGGAGCGATCGCCGCCACAGCGAGGCATGATCCGTGCGCGCTATTTGTTGCAACAGCGTCACCAATCCATTGGGCGTCAGCCAATTTTGCCGCGAGAGTCCGGAACCATCCACCAACACCGCCCCTTGTACTCCGATTTGCCGCAGGTAGCGTTGGCGATAGCCGGGTTGTGCTGCCTCCAGAGCCGCAAGGAGCATTTCTGCATAGAAGTTATCACTCTCTTGGAGAATCGGCAAGATCAACGCCCCTAGGGAAGCTGAGGAATGGCGCACCAACACATCGGGTAACGGCTCTGCTGTCTCCACAAGGCGAATTTGCTGCACCTGAATACCGGCTTGGGCAAAGGCACGCTGCACCTGCTGCTGAAGATAGGGGATCGGCTCACTGAGGGGAATGCGCATTTCTGCTGGCTCACTGCCCCCACGGAGTTGACCCCGCACAATGATCTGCTGGCCGCGCACCTCACTTTCTAGAAATTCCGGCTCAGAGGGAGCCACGGTGCGGGTCTCATTCACCAACCGAAAATGGGTCTGGCGCTGCCGTAGTACCAAGGGTTGTCCCAACTGTTGTGGTATGACCTCTAGGTTCAGGGCATTTTGATTGAGACTAAAGCGCGTCACTACGGCTGCATAGCCCATCGTCAAATCTTCGATCGCCCATGTGGGTTCGATCGTTACGGGTGTGACACCGCCTATTTCCAAGATTGGAACCTGGCGAATCCCCTGCTGAGCAAGACGGGTGGCCATTTGTTGCAAGTCTTGGCTGCTGAAACTGGGGTCAAAACTACCCTGAAGGCGCACCGTTGTTTGGTCGGGGGATCGCGCACTGAGGGTGGTCTCAAAGACATGATTGGCTCCCCAATAGTCTAAGGCGGCGGCCACTGTCGTTAGTTTCACATTCGAGGCCACCAAAAAGAGCTTTTCCCCTTGGTAGTCGTAGAGAAGGTCCCCCGTGGTTAAATCGCGCACCACCATGCCCCACTGACCCCGTTGCCATTGGGGATTTTGGATTTCCTGTTGCAGGACACGAGCCAAGTCTTGGCGGCAGAGACCAAAGGCGGTAGGTGCAATCAGTAGGACAATCAGACTAGCAGGGGGCAGAAGCCATCGAAGCCATGTCATGAAGCACTACGTCCTTGACATAGACGCGATCGCAGCGCTGCGTTTCTACACCCGTTGCCGGTTGATAGCCCGCCTTTTCGTACAAATGGACAGCTGTAGTCATAATCGAGGCCGTTTCAATCCAGATTTTGCGGTAGCCGGCCGCTGCAATGGCTGCCTCCAGATGGTGCAGGAGAAATGTCCCTAGGCCTTGGCCGCGCACGCGGGGATGGAGATACATTTTGCGAATTTCCACAGCCGCTTCGCCTCGCTGAATGGGATAGAAGGCAATCGTGCCAACGACTTCCGAGGCTTGCTCCACCACCCAAAATTGTCCGCCTCGGCGGTGGTAGTACTCTTCAACGTGAACCACATCAGCATCGGCGCCTTCGGGTTGCCAAGAAAGGCCAAACTCACTGAGGACATTGGCAATGAGGTGCATGACCGCTGCCCGATCGCGATCGCACCAATGGCGCACCCCACAATCCCCATAGTGAAGAAAAAATGCACTCAAGGACGGCTGCCTCCCATAAAATTACAGTCCTTTTCACAGAGAGAAAACACAGGCAAAAGTATCAAAACCGCTGTGCCTCAACAGTCAGCACTAAGACAGGCCCTTGTGCACCCCACTTAAAAAAGAACTGTACTGCCACTCTAACGACTCAGCGTGAGGCTCGCAAGATCATTTTGCTACTGTTTTTATCTTTGTTTCATCTTTGCTGCCGCCGCCGCTCTCCTAGTCGCCAATTTAGTATAGGAAAAGATACTGGACAAACGGACGATGCAAGACTTTGGCGTTGTGATTGTCGGTGGTGGCCTAGCAGGCTGTCGTGCTGCTTTGGAAATTTGCCGCCTTGCCCCGGAGACCCCCATTGCCCTTGTGGCCAAAACCCATCCTATTCGTTCCCATTCCGTTGCTGCCCAAGGGGGCATTGCCGCTACGTTGAAAAATGTGGACAGCGAAGACTCTTGGGAAAGCCATGCCTTTGACACCATCAAGGGGTCAGACTTTCTTGCGGATCAGGATGCCGTAGCCATTCTTGCTCAAGAAGCGCCCGATGTGGTGATTGACCTTGAGCACTTGGGGGTGCTCTTCTCTCGCCTACCCGATGGCCGCATTGCCCAACGTCCCTTTGGCGGTCACACGTACCAGCGCACCTGCTATGCAGCCGACAAAACCGGTCATGCCATTCTCCACGAACTCTACTGCAATCTCCTGAAATACAACGTCACCTTTTTTAGCGAGTGGTATGTGCTGCGGCTAATTGTCGAGGATCAGCAGGCCAAGGGGGTCGTTGCTTACCACATTGAAACGGGTCAACTGGATATTCTGCGGGCACCTGCCATTCTTTTTGCCACAGGGGGCTATGGTCGCGTCTTTAATACCACCTCTAATGATTTTGCCTCCACGGGGGATGGCTTAGCGATGACGGCACGGGCAGGCTTACCCCTTGAGGATATGGAGTTTGTCCAGTTTCACCCGACGGGGTTGTATCCAGCGGGGGTTTTGATTTCTGAGGCGGTGCGCGGCGAAGGGGCTTATCTGGTCAATGCCGAGGGAGAACGCTTTATGGCACGCTATGCCCCCAGTCGCATGGAACTGGCTCCCCGTGATATTACCTCGCGGGCGATCGCCATCGAAATTCGCGAAGGGCGGGGCATCCACAGTGACGGTTCTGCAGGGGGGCCTTTTGTCTATCTCGATGTCCGCCACTTGGGTCGCGAAACAATCATGAGTCGCATTCCCTTCTGTTGGGAGGAAGCCCATCGCTTGGCGGGGGTGGATGCGGTGGTGGAGCCAATTCCTGTACGTCCGACGGTGCACTACTCAATGGGGGGCATTCCCGTCAATGTCAATGGTCAGGTGCGTGCCAATGCGACCGAGAGGGTGACCGGATTCTATGCGGCCGGCGAATGTGCCTGTGTCTCGGTGCATGGTGCCAACCGCTTGGGCAGTAACTCTCTCTTAGAATGTGTCGTCTATGGCCGCCGCACCGGTGCCGCGATCGCCAAGGATTTACCGAGCCTGCCCCGCCCCCAATTTGACCCCCAGCCCTACCTGGAAGCAGCGGAGCAACACATTCAACACCTCTTTGGCCAAGCCGGGGATCTGCGCATTGCCCAACTGCGGCAGCAAGTACAAGATTGTATGACCCAATACTGTGGTGTGTTTCGTACGGCTGACTTAATGCAAAGGGGCTTAGAGGAATTGCAACGGCTCAAGGCGGCCTATGGCCGGATTCGCCTCGACGATCGCCAGCGCTATTGGAATACAGAACTGCTTGAGGCCTTTGAACTGGCCAACCTACTGATCGTTGCCGAGGTGATTCTCAGTAGTGCCCTTGCCCGCCAAGAGAGTCGTGGTGCCCACTTCCGTGAGGACTACCCCCAGCGGGATGATGTCAACTTTCTACGCCACACCCTAGCCACCTACCACAGCGATGGCATTAGGATTGACTATCTGCCTGTCACCATTACCATGTTCCCTCCCCAAGAGCGCAAATATTAAAGCCATGCGACGGTTACCTGCAACCCCTGCCCTCAACCGTTTTGTTATTGGCATCACCCTCTTCGTTCTGATCATGTTGGTGGCGGTGGTGGGCTACACCAGCTTTGGCTGGAACTGGCTCGATGCCCTCTATATGTACGTGATCACCGTCTTTGGCATTGGCTACAGTGAAGTGCGACCGCTGATTACGCCGGCGCAACGCTTCTTTAACATGATGATCATTGTGGCCGGCAGTGCCGCAACCGTCTATACCATCGGTGCCGTGGTGCAACTGTTTACCGAGGGGGAGATTAAACGCCTACTCGATATTCAACGGGCGACCCGCGACATCAACAAACTCAACCGCCATGTCATTGTCTGTGGCTTTGGCCGCATTGGTCAGGTGATGGCTCAGGAATTATCGGCATTAAAAATCCCCTTTGTCATTTTGGATGTCAATGAGCAGCGCATTGATCTAGCGATACAGTTGGGCTATTTGGCCTATTTGGGGAGTGCGGCGGAGGAGGAAACGCTGCGAGTGGTGGGCATTGATCGGGCGATCGCCCTGGCGACGGTGCTGCCCAACGATACAATCAATGTCTTCATTACGCTGACGGCGCGATCTGTGAATCCGAGCCTGCTGATTGTGGCACGGGCAAATTTAGCCGCCACGGAATCGAAGCTGCGCCTGGCAGGGGCAGATCACATCGTCTTGCCGACAAAAATTGGCGCCAGTCAAATAACCAACCTCATTCGGCGGCCACGCATTGACTTCCTCGAACAAACGGGCGATCGCGAGACCCTCAACGACCTCTTGAGCCACATTGATGCTCGCCTTGAGGAACTGGAGATTACCGCCGATTACCCTTACGTGGGTACGCGCTTGACGGGACTTGAGGTACGCGGCCAAGGGGCATTTATCATTGTTGGCTTGCGCAAGAGTGATGGCCAATTATTCCCGACCCGCGCCAACCCCCTTGTGGAAGTGGGCGATACCTTAATCTTATTGGGTCATGCCCAAGATGCCCCCAAGCTAATTCGTAAATATACATCCCGCTCCCGCCACGCCCAATGACAACCCCCGCTCATCTCGCTGACCTCAAGGATCACGTCATCATTTGCGGTTATGGACCTCTTGGTCGCACCCTAGCGATGAACTTGGCCACCGCCCAAATCCCCTTTGTCGTGATTGACAACCAGCGGCAGCGACTACGGCTTGCCCAGCAGTCAGGGCACCTTTTCTATTGCAGTGACGATCTCATGGATGAAAACGAACTCCTGGCGGTGGGAGTGGATCGCGCTCGCACTGTGGTCGCGGTTTTGGCTGATGATGCCAGTAATGTCTTTATCACCCTGATTGCCCGTCGCCTCAATCCCAACTTGCAAATTTTGGCCTATGGTGAATTGCCAGCCACGGAATCTAAACTGCGTTTTGCCGGTGCCGATCATGTGGTCTTGCCCTCGAGTATTAGCGCCCAACGCATGGTGCAGCTCATTACTCGCCCCACAGTGTTGGATTTTCTTGAGGAAAAGGATGAGCGCAGTCACCTGATTGAGCTACTCAGCCAGCTCGATCTTCAGATTGAGGAGTTTACGCTCCCCTTGGAGGCTTCCTTGGTGGGGTTAGCGATCGCCGATGTGGAAGCGAAAGGCCGAGGCCGCTTTATTATTGTTGCTATCCGCCATCAGAATGGCGCATTAGTGACCCATCCCCCCTTAACCTTGCCCCTAGCGCCCGGCGACACCCTGATTGCCCTTGGCCGAGCAGCGGAAATTAAAACCTTCTTTCGCCAATATGCCCACCGCCAGCCGACTCGCTATCGCGGCCTAGGAAGCTAGCCCTTCAGGCCAGCAGCGGTTTGTGAGGGAATAATATATCGCTGCAAGAAAATAAACACAATGAACACGGGCACAATTGAAATCACTGAGCCAGCGGCAATGAGTCGCCAATCCAAAGAAAACGTCCCCGCCAAGGTGACCACGCCAATGGGCAGGGTATAAAGTTCTGGTTGATCCAAGACCAACAGTGGCCAGAGAAAATCACTCCAAGCGCCAATAAACACAAAAATGCCCAGGGTAACGAGGGCGGGGCGAATGGCTGGCAGCATCACAAACCACCACAACCCCAGTTCTGAGCAGCCATCGAGGCGAGCTGCTTCCTCTAATTCCTTGGGCACCGCCATAAAGGCCTGTCGCAACAGAAAGATACCAAAGGCAGAGGCCAAACTCGGCAGCATAATTCCCAGATAGGTATTCCGCAGACCCAACTGGACCGCCAAAATAAACAGGGGGATCATGATGATTTGAAAGGGAATCATGATCGTGGCCAAAATGGCCGTAAAGATCACCTCACGTCCGCGAAAGGACAGCCGTGCCAAGGGATAGGCGGCCAAGGCAGAGGTCAGGAGATTGCAGGCCACCGTTAAGACCGCCACCAGCGTACTATTGAACAGATACTGGCCAAAGGGATTCGTTTGCCAAACCGTGACGAAATTCGCCCATGTTGGTTCGGCGGGCAGCCAGCGGGGCGGAAAGGCAAAAATATCTTCATTGGCAGATTTGAAGGCGGTACTGGTAAGCCACACCAAAGGGAGCAGCATGGCGATCGCGATCGCCACCAACAGCAGGTAGGCCAAGCCTCGCCGCAGGGTCATCGCCGCGTCCAAAGATTCGTAAACATCATCAACAGGCCACCAATCACAATGGCGATCGCAAGACCGCCAGCAATCCAGTCTAGGGTTGTCGTTTCCATCGGCAATTTCTCAAGGGTACTTTTAGACACTGCGCAGGGCAACAATCGGATCCAGCCGCGCCGCCCGCTGAGCGGGAACCACCCCAAAAAAGAGGCCAATACTGCCCGAAACGCCGACGGCAAGAGCCACAGCAACGGGAGCAACCCCAGCCTCTAGGGGGGTCAGCATCCCCACCAGCATCACACCGCCCACGCCGACGCCGGTACCAATTAGGCCACCGACGGCAGACAGGATCATCGCCTCAATCATAAACTGTGCCAGTATATCCCGCTGAGTCGCACCAATGGCCTTGCGCAGGCCAATTTCCTGGGTCCGCTCCGTCACGGACACCAGCATAATGTTCATAATGCCAATCCCCCCCACCAGCAGCGAAATGCCCGCGATCGCTGCCAACATCAAGGTCAGGGCATTGCTAATGTTGCCAATAATTTGCAGGGCTTCCTTTTGAGTTTGAATAGTAAAATCGTCCTCATCGACAATTTGATGCCGCAGCCGCAGGAGGTTCGTAATCTGAAACTTGGCCGCATCAATGCTCTGTTCATCGCGGGCAGACACCGAGATAAAGGTTAGGGAAATCCCATAAGGAGAGCGCTGCCCGACAATACGGGAAGACATCGTCGTAATGGGAATATAGGCCGCCTCATCCTGATTGTTGCCAAGGAAAGCGCCCTTTTCGGCCATGACACCAATCACCTCAAAGGAAAGATTCTTGATCCGCACCTGCTGACCCACAGGATTTTCATTGATGAAGAGCTTCTTCGCCAAATCCGAGCCTAAAATCACGACGCGGCGATGCCGTTCCACATCCTTATCGGAGATAAAGCGCCCCTGCGCCACTGTAAAACTGCGCACTGAGGGAAAGGTGGGGGTGGTCCCCACAATCAGCACATTCGTGTTGCGTCCTCGATAGGTGACCCGTTGTTGCACTTGGATTTGGGGTGCCACTTCCTTCACCGTGGGCACTTGGGTGGCGATCGCCTTAGCATCCTCAAGGACAAGGGTTTGTGGCACATTAAAGGTGCGGTTACGGGCTTGGGGCGTCCCCGGCACAATAAAAAGCGTATTGGGACCAAGGGATTCAAACTGACTAGCGGCATAGCGTTGTGCCCCCTGACCTACGCCGACCATGGCAATCACCGCTGCATTGCCAATAATAATCCCCAGCATCGTTAGCCCACTACGGAGCCGATTGGCCTTGAGGGTGGCGATCGCCATGCGTACACTTTCAGCAAGGTCCATGATTCAACGCCGAAAACACCTGTTTTTAATCTAACTTGAGATCTGCTTTCCCCTCAGGTTCAGGATTGCGGCAGGGGAATACTTTTGCCATTGTAGAGATTCATGGCCGCCTCAACCCCGGACTGAATACTTAACTCAATTGCATCCACAGCAAGGTCGAGCACGGCGGGTAAAATGGCCAGTTCCGCTGCTGAAAAATGTCCCAAAACAAAGGGCACGGCATTGCGCGGCCCCGTTTGTTGCTTCAGGCGATCGCCAAAGGCAATGCCCACCTTCAGGCGAGGAAACTGCTGGGAATGACAATGCTGAATAATCGATTTAATCCCATTGTGTCCCCCCGTTGAACCACTCAGGCGCAAGCGCACTCGCCCCAAAGGCAAATCAGCATCATCATAAACGACAAGGGTTCGCTCAAGGGGCAGTTTATAAAAATTCAACAGGGCATGGAGAGACTGCCCCGAACTATTCATATAGGTGGTGGGCTTGAGGAGGCGCACCTTCTGATCATGAATCAGAACCTCTCCCACCTCTCCCAAGAAACGCCGCTGCGGGGTCAACTGCACTTTATACCGCTGCGCAAGGGCGTCGAGGACACGAAAGCCAATGTTATGGCGCGTTGTAGCATACTCTATCCCCGGATTCCCAAGGCCGACAATCACACAGGGCTGGAGTGCCATGCCACCTAAGCGGAGGGTTCCCGAGGCGATTCAGACTCTGCCTTGGCCTGCTGTTCCTGCTCGAGGGCAGCGGTCTGCCGCTTCATTTCATCTTGGAATTCACGGGAGGCCTCCTCAAAGGCACGCTTTGTTTTACCAAGGCTGCGGCCAATTTCCGGCAGCTTTTTCGGGCCAAAGATGAGCAGTGCCACCACCAAAATGACGATGAGTTCCGGCAGACCGATCCCAAAAACGTTCATGGATTATCCCAGTGCTTTCCAGCTCACATTAACACCATCGAGGATGAGTGTCGAGTTGTAGATTTGCAGAATGATCAGCAAAAAGACCAAAAATAGCCCCATAAAGACTGCCATCAAGGGAGTAGTACCCCAGCCGGGGGCGACTTTACCGTATTCAGAATTCAAGGGGCGCAGAATATCCCCGAGCCAAGTCCGTCGTGCCATAAATCCCTTTTTTGAACGAAATGAACAGCGTTTTAACGTTTCGTAATATTATAGAAGCATATCTTGCTCCCATTTAGTACGCTTCTATGGAACCTGCAACAGTTCTTAGCATTGCTCTCGCTGCCGTCTGTATTGGCGTCACTGGCTACTCCATCTACCTTTCCTTTGGCCCCCCCTCGAAGGAGCTAGCGGATCCCTTCGACGATCACGAGGACTAAAATCACAATCCCTCGACAGGAACTCCCAAAAAGCTGGCGATTGTTGCTCCCTGTGTCTCCAGTTCGGCCAAGGGCAGCGGTGCACCCACGCGAGTCAGGGGGACTTCACCTCGGCCTTTAATCTTCAGGTAGAGGGCACGCTTGGGGTTAAGTCCTTCTTTAATGACAATTTTTACAGCTTGAACATCGCTAATCGGGCAGCTTACCTCAATTTGGCGGTTCTTGCCGGGGAAGCCCCAACGGAAAATGCGGACAAAGCCTGTTTCTTTATTGAACTCATTGAAGCCACCGCCAATATCCCAAGCGATCGCAAGCCACAGGTACGTTGCCAACAGCAACGCCGCCACTCCATAAAAGCCAATGGCAATTCCTTGGGGAATAAAGACCAAATCAATTGGGTTGCCAATGGGCAATAGGTTGCGGTGTAAATAGCTAGAGAGACCGGCCAAAAAGAAGCCCAAGCCACCAATGGAGACCGCTGTTGCCCAAAAGTAGTTACTAGGGCGACGGGAACCCAGCACCGTATAGCGCAGAACCGACTCTTGACGCGGGGATGGCTCAGTTACAGGGGAGTTCGTCATAGCTTGCGTTGCCAAAGTTAAAGCACTTTACATATTAAGAGAAATTGGGCATATTCTCTCTGCCCCATAATGCTCTGCATAAGAGCTAGGCTAGAACTATTCTTGGGTGGCTAATTCTACCTGTAGAGTAGGGAAGTCCGAAACAGCGTTTTTCTGACAATCCATACAATATAAATAGTTAAGAACTGTAAAAAGGGGTCAAAGGGTCAGTTATGCAACCATCCAATCCCAATCAATTTACCGAAAAAGCATGGGCAGCGATCGCCCGCACGCCAGATCTGGCTAAGCAGGCACAGCATCAGAATCTAGAGAGTGAACACCTGATGAAATCGCTGCTAGAGCAAGAGGGTCTGGCAACACAAATTTTCCAAAAAGCTGGCTGTTCGGTGCAGCGCATCCGCGATCTCACTGACGAGTTTATTAACCGTCAGCCGAAAATCAGTAATCCGAGTGGCGTCTATCTGGGACAGAGCCTTGACAAGCTCCTTGATCGCGCTGAAGAGGCACGCAAACAGTTTGGCGATGAGTTTATTTCCATTGAGCACTTGGTATTGGCCTTTGCCCACGACGATCGCTTTGGTAAAAAACTCTTTCAAGACATTGGCCTTACGGAAAAAGTGCTGCGGGAAACGATTCAGCAAATTCGCGGCTCCCAAAAAGTGACGGATCAAAACCCAGAGGGTAAATATGCGGCACTGGAAAAATATGGCCGTGATCTGACGCTCTTGGCTCGTCAAGGGAAACTGGATCCCGTCATTGGCCGTGATGACGAAATTCGCCGTGTGATTCAGATTCTCTCCCGCCGTACCAAAAATAACCCAGTGCTCATTGGTGAACCCGGCGTTGGTAAAACCGCCATTGCTGAAGGCTTGGCACAGCGGATTGTGGCGGGGGATGTGCCTGATTCCCTGCGCGATCGCCAGTTGATTGCTCTCGACATGGGTGCCTTGATTGCCGGTGCCAAGTATCGCGGTGAGTTTGAAGAGCGCCTCAAAGCAGTGCTGAAGGAAGTGACAGACTCCAACGGCCAAATCATCCTCTTTATTGATGAAATCCACACCGTTGTTGGTGCCGGGGCCACCCAAGGGGCAATGGATGCCGGCAACCTGCTTAAACCGATGTTGGCACGGGGTGAACTGCGCTGTATTGGTGCCACCACCCTGGATGAGTACCGCAAGTACATTGAAAAGGATGCCGCCTTAGAGCGGCGATTCCAGCAGGTCTATGTGGATCAGCCCAGTGTGGAAGACACAATCTCGATTTTGCGCGGTCTCAAGGAACGCTATGAGATTCACCACGGTGTCAAAATTTCTGATACCGCCTTGGTGGCAGCGGCCACGCTCTCAACCCGCTACATTAGCGATCGCTTCTTGCCCGACAAAGCAATTGACCTCGTGGACGAAGCGGCGGCCAAACTAAAAATGGAGATTACCTCGAAACCTGAGGAACTGGATGAGATTGACCGCAAGATCCTGCAATTGGAGATGGAGCGGCTCTCACTGCAAAAAGAAACCTCGGCAGCCTCGCGCGATCGCCTTGAGAAACTCGAAAAAGAGCTAGCCGACCTCAAGGAGGAGCAAAGCCGCCTTAATGCCCAGTGGCGAGCAGAGAAAGAAGTCATTGACCGTCTCCAAGCCATCAAAGAGGACATCGAAAAAGTCAACATCGAGATCCAGCAAGCGGAGCGCAACTACGACCTCAACCGTGCTGCCGAACTCAAATACGGCAAGCTCACAGAACTCCACAAAAAACTGGCGGAAGTCGAAGCCAAACTGCGGGAGATTCAAGTGGGGGGGCGATCGCTCCTGCGGGATGAAGTGACCGAGGCCGACATTGCCGAAATCATCTCGAAGTGGACAGGCATCCCCGTGAGCAAACTGGTGGCGTCGGAAGCCCAAAAACTGCTGCACCTCGAAGAAGAGCTGCACAAACGGGTTGTGGGTCAAGATGAGGCCGTCACCGCAGTAGCGGAGGCCATTCAGCGCTCCCGTGCCGGGCTAGCGGATCCCAATCGTCCCATTGCCAGCTTCATCTTCCTTGGACCAACGGGTGTCGGTAAGACGGAATTGGCTAAGGCCTTGGCGGCCTTCATGTTCGACACCGAAGAGGCGATGGTGCGGATTGATATGTCCGAGTACATGGAGAAACATGCCGTATCGCGGTTGATTGGGGCGCCCCCTGGTTATGTGGGCTATGACGAAGGCGGTCAACTCACGGAAGCCATTCGCCGCCGTCCCTATGCCGTGGTTCTCTTCGATGAGATCGAGAAAGCCCATCCCGATGTCTTCAACGTGTTCCTGCAAATTCTCGATGATGGCCGCGTCACCGATTCCCAAGGGCGCACAGTGGACTTCAAGAACACCATCATCATCATGACCAGCAACATTGGTTCCCAGTACATTCTCGATGTTGCCGGCGATGACAGTCGCTACACGGAAATGTACAACCGTGTCATGGAGGCGATGCGTGCCCACTTCCGACCCGAATTCCTCAACCGCGTGGATGAATTTATCATCTTCCACAGCCTGCGTAAGGAGCAATTGCGGCAAATTGTTCAATTGCAGGTGCAGCGGGTGCAGCAACGCCTGAGCGATCGCCAGATTACCTTGTCCCTCACTGAGAAGGCGATCGACTTCTTGGCCGAAGTGGGTTACGACCCTGTCTATGGTGCCCGCCCGCTGAAACGCGCCATCCAGAAACAACTGGAAACCCCCATTGCCAAAGCTATCCTACGGGGTGACTTCTTCGATGGCGATACGATTCTGGTGGATGTGGGCGAGAACGAACGCCTCAGCTTCCGGCGTCAAGCGGAACTGGTAACCGTTTAGGTGCAACTGAGACTGATTCAAGAGGGTTGGGTTGGGGTTTGCCCCTCAGCCCTCTTTTTTTGAGCAATCGTTTTAGTTTAGTAGCCTTGGTCAAACAGGGTAATCTTGGCCAATAGTCCCGCCACCATCAAAAAGAGTGCCACGAGCCGTGCCCAGAGGCGATTTTCCGTCAAGCCTTGACGCTTTCCTAAGTCCACTAGCTGCTCACGATTGGTTTGCACTTCCAAGCGCACTGTCTCAATTTTGGCTTCTATAGTGCTGAATTTCTCATCAATCGCGTTAAATTTTTCGTCAAACTTCGCTGCCATTGAGTTGAGTTCCTCTTCAAACTTGGCCTCCAGAGTCTGGAACTTTTGATCAATCGTGCGGTGTTGCTTTTGTCAAGCCGCTCGGCCACAATTTGCGTATCGAGAAATCCTATTAAGGTCAAGGATTGAGTGATGAAGGCTTTTCCTGAGAATTTGAGTTACAACCCTTGGAGAAAGGCGAGACGTGCCTGCGACCGTTGATCTTGATAGTGAGCGATCGCCCCCTTGGTGTTTCCTAATTGCTCCTCCAGCCAAGCCAGATGGCGACGGTGATTCAGTACGGGCACGAATCCGATGGACAGGATCATCCTTAGCGGTCAGCATGACAATTGGCACACCCTCCCGTTGAGGCGATCGCCGCAGTTGGCGGCAAATATCGTAACCCTCCATCCCCGGCAAATTTAAATCCAACAGAATCAGGTGGGGAGGGTAATTTTTCGTATTTTTACTTCCTCCTATCTGGTGATTTTGTAAGCTGTCCTCCTCAGAATGCCTAAAAAGAACTTCAAAGGATACAGAGACAGGGCAAACGCAGGCAAGGGTCTGACGGTATATTGGATTCAGACTGCCAGTCCCAATCTTTGGTAACGGTGAGGAAACTTGTGTTCATGGTCAGTGAGCAACAGCGATGGTAAGTTCTGATCCCAAACCCTGTCCAGAAGGGTTTGCTGCTCTGATGCGGAACAAGAATTTCCTCAAGTTATGGGGCGGTCAAATCATCTCCCAACTGGCGGACAAAATTTTTCTCGTCCTCCTAATTACACTGGCGGTTTCCTACGATGCCAGCTATGAACTGCCCGGCTCCAAGGCCTCAGCCGTAATGATTGCCAATACACTACCAGCGGTCTTCTTTGGTTCAACGGCGGGCACGTTTGTGGATCGCTACCCCAAGCGGGAGCTAATGAGCATTACCAATATTCTGCGCGGGCTACTGGTCTTTGCCCTGATCTTTATTCCGAAGCGGTTTACGCTGCTGCTCCTGATTGCCTTTTCCGAGTCCATCCTCACTCAATTCTTTGCCCCAGCGGAACAGGCGGCGATTCCCCTGCTCGTGAAGGAGGAAAATCTGCTCTCGGCGAATGCCCTCTTTATCACAACAATGATGGGGTCACTCGTGGTGGGGTTTGCCATCGGCGAGCCATTGCTGAGTGGTGCTGTGGCCATAGGGGGTATCTATGCCCGTGAAGTCGTTGTCGGTGCGCTGTACGTCATGGCGGGGTTGGTTTTAGCGTCGATTCGCTACCGAGAAGCAGTGCATGAGCGCGATCGCCACCTCAATGTTTGGCAGGACTTGCAGGAGGGGTTTCACTATGTGCGCAAAAATCGTCTCTTGGGCAATGCCATGCTCCAGTTAACGATCCTCTATTGTGTCTTTGCCGCCTTAACGGTGTTGGCAGTCAGTTTAGCCCAAGAAATTGGTCTGCGTCCTAACCAGTTTGGCTTTCTCTTGGCCGCTGCAGGGTTGGGGTTAATTTTAGGGGCGGGGGTTTTGGGCCAATGGGGAGAGAAATTGCATCATCGGCCACTACCTTTGATTGGCTTTTTGGTGATGGCAGCCGTCTTACTGGTCTTTGCATTTGTGCATCATCTGTGGGTGGGTCTGGGCTTAAGTATTTTGCTGGGAATGGGGGCGTCCTTAATTGGTATTCCCATGCAGACGCTGATTCAGATTCGGACGCCGGCGACAATGCGGGGTAAGGTCTTTGGCTTCCAAAATAACATTGTCAATATTGCCCTCAGTGTGCCCTTGGCGATTGCGGGGATTCTTTCGGATTTCTTAGGTCTCACGGTTGTGATGGTCGGGATGGGGGGCGTGGTGGCGATCGCTGGCATTTGGGCATGGCGGAATACACAAGCCGTTCTTGAGGATCTGATTTAGGAGACAGAGATGCCCCTACTACATTTGCGTACTTGGCCAGAGGTCGAAGCCTATCTCAAGACTTCCAAGGGGATGATTATTCCCATTGGCTCTACGGAGCAGCACGGTCCTATGGGTCTAATTGGTACTGATGCCCTCTGTGCTGAGGCGATCGCCAAAGGGGTAGGAGAAACCACTGCTGCCCTTGTTGCCCCAACCATTTCCGTAGGCATGGCCTTACACCATACAGCTTTCCCCGGCACCATTAGTTTGCGCCCTAACACGTTGATTCTGGTCATTCGCGACTATGTAGTGAGCTTAGTACGCGCAGGCTTTCAACGCTTCTTTTTTATTAATGGTCATGGCGGCAATATCGCCACGGTGAAGGCAGCCTTTGCTGAAACCTATGCGGTCTTGGCAGATCTGCACATTCCAGAAGCGGATCAAGTGCGCTGTGAATTGGCTAACTGGTTTATGTGTAGTTCAGTGATGCAACTGGCGCGGGAATTGTATGGCGATCGCGAGGGTTCCCATGCCACCCCTAGTGAAGTGGCGGTGACCCAATTTCTCTATCCAGAGGCCATTAAGCGCGTTCCCCTCAATCCCGAAGTCAACACCAGTCATGCTATCTACAGTGCCGCAGATTTTCGCCGCCGCTATCCTGATGGTCGTATGGGGGCAGATTCCAGTTTGGCCGCCCCTGAGCATGGACAGCAATTTTATGAGCGAGCTGTTCAGGAGTTGAGCGATCGCTACCGTCAATTTCTCCAAGCCGACTAAATGACTTTCTCTCTCCCAGCTCAAACGTGGCATTGGCACAGCTACCCGATTCTCTATCGGCATCAAGGGACTCAGGGCACCCCCCTACTCCTCATTCACGGCTTTGGTGCCTCGAGCTTGCATTGGCGCAAAAATATTCCTACCCTCGCTGCCCACCATCAAGTGTATGCCATCGATTTACTGGGCTTTGGTGGCTCTGCCAAACCCGCTCCCTCAGTCATCCCCTACACATTTGAGACCTGGGCAAGGTTGGTTTTAGACTTTTGCCGTGAGGTCATTGGTCAGCCGACGGTTTTAATCGGCAATTCCATTGGCTGCGTCGTCACTTTACAGGCTGCTGTTTTCCAGCCCCTGTGGGTCAGTCAACTGATCCTGCTCAACTGCTCTTTGCGTCAGCTCCATGATCGCAAGCGACAGCAACTCCCTTGGTACCGCCGCTGGGGCACCAGCCTGCTCCAGCAACTTTTAGGAAATCGCGCCCTTGGCACCTACTTTTTCCGCCAAATTGCCCAACCCCGTACCGTGCGCCGCATTCTCCACCAAGCCTATGCCAACACTGCTGCCGTCACCGATGAACTGGTAGAGATATTACTCACCCCTGCCCAAGATGCCGGGGCTGCCGATGTCTTTTTAGCCTTTGTCCGTTACTCCCAAGGTCCCTTACCCGAAGACCTTCTACCTCAGATTACCTGCCCCACCTATTTCCTGTGGGGGGCTGCCGACCCTTGGGAACCCATTAATGAAGGGCAGAAGCTAGCTCAATTTCCCTGTGTGCAGGAGTTTGTCGCCTTACCAAAGGTGGGTCATTGCCCCCAAGATGAAGCACCTGAGCAGGTGAATGCCCACATTCTGAAATGGTTGGGCAAAATTTCCATCACTGGCTAGGATGTTCTCTGAACTCGTGTTATACTGGTAAAGCTTAACGGGGCGTAGCGCAGCTTGGTAGCGCACCACTTTGGGGTAGTGGGGGTCGTGGGTTCAAATCCCGCCGCTCCGATTTTCTGGAATCAAGGCCGTGGGCGAATTCGTTGCCCAGACCCTGGCCTAATTCCACAACAACGTCGCGGGCACCGTCGGCCTGCTGCGAAGCCTCATCTGCGGCGAAACCTTCGTCACCCGCAAGATCACCCGGGCGCTAGCCTGCATCAAGCTCGGGCTGCAAGACGGCTGGGTCAGCTGTTTTACCAAAGCCGCGACATCAAACCCGAAGCAGAGAACGAAGGCCCATAAGAATCACCATCGCCGGCACGGGCGACGTCGGCCTTTCCAACACCATTCCGCCGGCGCAGTACAACGAAATGGATTGCGTGATCCAGCTGTGAACCTCATCCCCCGCTTCATTCATCACCGCATCGCGCATCGGCCCAATCTGATCAAGATCGTTGATAACCCAGGCTGGCTGTTTTTCGACAAGATCCTGCGCATGGGCGTGGGGTTGCTCGTGGGAGTGTGGATTGCCCGCTACCTGGGGCCGGAACAATTCGGCCTGTTTAACTGCGCGCACGCCTTGACTGATTTGTTTGGGGCCATTACGGTAACTAGACGCAAGGCATGATAGCGCGCGACATGATTGAAGATAGAAGACGTGTCCGGCTATTTTACTTCTATGCCTGCGGTGATCGGAGTGTGGTCGGGCATCATCGTTAGATTCCGCGCGGCCTTCGGCAAGGTGCAGGTCCATCAGGGAATACGAAGGTACATCGTTAATACGTCTTGGCTATTTGCCGAGCAGATACTGCGAATCATCGCCGGGTTGCTGGTCGGCATCTATGTCGCGCGCTACTTTGGTCCGATAAAGTTCGGCCTGTTCAGCTATGCGCTGGCGTTCGTGGGACTGTTTGCGTCACTCGCCAAACTGGGGATAGACGGGATCATTGTCAAGGAACTGGTCAACGCACCGGCAAAGCGCGACGCCTATCTCGGTACGGCATTCTGGTTGAAGATCATTGGTACCATGTTGACCTGAGTGGCGATGGAGTGCTTCAGATACATAATATATATGGAATCTTCCGCTGATTTGCTTTTCTGCAGTGTTTGGAAAATGCTTGTTATCCGAGAATGAGCAGAATTTGATTCCAACATTCACATCGTTGGCGCTAATCATCAATGTGATTGGGTGTCTTCTTCTCATTCCGCTATGGTCAATAAAAGGTGCGGCGCTAGCAGCATTGGCGTCACAAATTATTCCATTGATATGGTTTGGCCTCACTGATAAATTAG
>NZ_DVEH01000054.1 GCF_015295825.1 Thermosynechococcus sp. M98_K2018_005 | reverse complement strand
CGAAGGACACGAGGTACTAACGGCAGCGGTGCCCAAATAGTCATTGAAGTCATTGATAAGCCTATGAATGGGGCATCATCATCTAGCGTTGAGAGCAACTTTCCCCCCCTTGGTTGCTCAAGTTCATGCTCCCTGCCATTGAAGAGGGAGGGCAGCGGGGATACCCATTTCTCTGTGATCCTCGCTGGGGGGCGATCGCATGGCCAACCACGCCATTTATGAAGCCACCCTCTGGTCAGTAGGTTTTGGAGTCGCCACTGGCGTCATGGGTTGGGCTGGTGTGCTCCTCGACGCCTAAATCAAGCTGGCAGCGGCTTTGTTCACCATCCACGGCTTGCATCCTGCAAGGGAGGATGTCTTGATAATGCTGATTCCCACGCGTCCCCTTTTGCGGCAGATTTTGGGCAAGGTCTCGAGGAAAAGTCTCGCGAGCCGTTCCCCTTGTGAGTGGCGTGATTGGCGGCGCTACGAATGCCGTAATGATGAACATTTGCGGTCATGGGATGTGTACGGTGATCAAAATGTTTCGATCCCCCGCCGTCAGTTAGGTGTCTTCGACAGGTTCAGACTCGAGGACGGTTTTCAGTGTTGCTGCTAGGGGAATCGCCAACAAGATGCCCAAGAAACCCGCCACCCGTCCGCCAATGAGCAGAGCAATAAACTGCCAGAGGGGATTGAGTCCCATCAAGTCTCCCAGTAACTTCGGGGTGAGCACGTTATCCTTAATTTGCTGCAAGACCACGGCAATCACGAAAATATTCAAAGCCAGCCACGCATCCTGAAAGAGGATGAGCAGCGTCACTAAACCAATGCCCAAGGTCGCCCCCACTACCGGGATGAGCTGGGCAATACCAATAATCAGGGCAAAGAGAAAGCCAAAATTGACTTTGAAGGCGATCATAAAAGGAATCAGGGCAAGAAACATAAACAGCCCCAAAAAAAGCTGTGCCGAGAAAAAACTGCGAATATTCAGCCGCAGCGAGTAATCCACCATCTGTCGCCAAGGTTTGGGTACCAATTTCATTAGTCCGCGCCAAATCTCACTGCCATAAAAGAGCATATACACCGTTAGGATCAGCACGAGTAGCACATCAACAAACTTAGTCAGCGTTGTAATGGCAACACTGGGTAACATAGCTGCAATCCCTTTGAGCTGGATCGTCAGCTCTTCCATCAAGTCATTCACCCCCACAGGGAACTGGTAGCGGCGCAGCACTTGATCTAAATGGCGCAAATTTTGATTGCCCGTATCCGCCAACTCTGGCAGTTGATTTAGGAGTTCTTCCGCCTGTTGAATAGCAAGGGGGAGCAGCAACAGCATCAAGACACTGACCACCAAAAGGGTAATCAGTAACACCAGGGCGATCGCATTCCGCCGCCCCAAACCACGAGCACAGAGGCGAATCACCACTTGATTGAGCAAAAAAGCCAAAATGGCGGCAATGACAAGGATATTAATCGGGTATTCAAAATAGAGGTAAACTTGCTCCACCACCCAGAGATTGAGGACAATCAGAGGCCCCGCTATTAAATAGGCAAGATACCGTTGCCAACTCTGCGGCGGGTCAGACCATCTCATGAGAATCTAGGTTGAATGATTCCTAGACAGGCGAGTGCGTAACCAATTGCCCAGCACCAGCAAGCCCACGATCGCCAGTGTGCCCCAACCCAAGGGACTCGGGTACCAATAGGCTGCCTCTAGGTGATTCAGATAACCGGGTATCAATGTCCAAGTCAGGCGATCGCCCCCCCGCTGAAGATGAGGATTGACCACGGTATCAGCTGTAGTGGCTGGGCGCTCAATCGGGCGTGCCCCCCAAGGGGTTTCTAGGGCAAGTTGAAAATTCAGGAGCGACTGCGGTGCCAAGAGAACAGCTTGATCACGGGACTCAATGCCCAAGGGGCGCAGATCAATGTCATAGCGAAAGCGCTCCCGCACAAAGAGCAACAAGTTCTGGTCAAAAATATCCGCCTCAGCAGTGACTTGGGGAAGATAGGGCACACCACCACTGCGGTTGAGGACAGTGGCCAATTGCTGGCTGGTGTCAAAGGGAATCGTCACCTGAAGATGGGTTTTATCCCGTTCCTTGACCGCTCCCCCCAAGCGGTGCGCCTGCTGAATCACCTGCTCTGTAAAAGGGAGATCGGGTTGGGGTAGCGTCAGCGTGTAGGTTAGGCTCCCCCCAGTTTGTCCGTGATGCTGGATAACCATATCCACCTGAACGCATCCACTCAAACAGACCACAAGGGGTATCAAGAGCCAAAGTATCCAGCGCTGCATTCCGCCTCTATTCCTTTCCTGGGTTTTGCCATGCAAGATTATCCTATCTTGGGATGCTGCCAAGGCACAAAAAAAAACACCCCGAACAGCTCAGGGTGTCGCTATGACTTTTCTAGGCTAATCTAGGCTATTTGTTGGGTTGAGGTGTCAAGCGCAGATAGGGCTTAACGGCATTGAAGCCCTTGGGAAATTTCTGCTGCGCCTCTTCATCGCTGAGGGAAGGCACAATCACGCACTCTTGCCCGTCTTGCCAATTGACGGGGGTGGCCACGCTGTAGTTGTCCGTCAGCTGCAGCGAATCAATCACCCGCAGAATTTCAGCAAAGTTACGCCCCGTGCTCGCAGGATAGGTCAAGGTCAAGCGTAGGCGTTTTTGCGGGTCAATGATAAAGACTGTGCGCACCGTTAGGTTGTTGAGGGAGTTGGGGTGGATCATGTCGTAGAGGTTGGAGACTTTTCTATCTTCGTCTGCCAAAATCGGGTAATCCACCTTGACGTTGTTGACTTCCTCAATGTCTTTGATCCAACCGAGGTGGGACTCCACACTATCCACACTTAAGGCCAAGGTTTTGACATTGCGCTTCTCAAATTCTGAGCGTAACCGCGCCACTTCGCCCAGTTCTGTCGTACAAACGGGGGTGTAATCCGCTGGGTGGGAAAACAATACAACCCAGCTATCCCCTGCCCACTCATAGAAGTTGATTTCCCCCATGGAAGAGGCTTGGGTAAAGTTGGGTACGACATCCCCAAGTTTTAGGCTCATAGATGGTGGCTCCTAGGCTAACGATGTATCTTTAGCTACGGATTCTATCTTGCCACAAACTCTCGTTTATCGGTCGGAATATAGAGGAAAATATACAAAGCGATAGAATTGAATAGGATTTAGCGTTGAGAATCTTCAATCGTCGTTGCCTTTAGGGTCTGGACATACTGCTGCACCTTGAGGTCAATACCCGTAATATCGGTGCCCACCACCACTGCCCAAGCGCCCAAATTCAAGGCTTTTGCAGCCATTGTTGGACTGACAATCCCCCCTTCACAGAGAATAGGCACGTTGAAATGCTCAACAAGCTGACCCAGGAGTGCCCAGCTGGGGGGTGGGGTATGCGCCGTGGCTGCGGTGTAACCAAAGAGGGTCGTGCCTACCCAATCGGCATCCGCAGCAACCGCCACTTCAGCACTTTCAAGGGAGTCAATATCGGCCATGACGGGCTTGCCCAGTTCATTGTGAATTCGCTGAATCAAGTCCTGTAGGGGTTCAGGGCGCGATCGCGCTGTGGCATCGAGGGCAATCACATCAGCACCTGCTGTCGCAACGGCCACCGCATCGGCAAAGCGAGGCGTAATATACACAGGGTACTCGGGCAAAACCTGCTTCCAGAGGCCAATAATGGGCACATTTACCGCTTGGCGCACTGCCTGAATATGGGCTGGGGTATTGATGCGCACGGCAACTGCCCCCCGCAAAACCGCTGCCTTTGCCATAGCGGCAATGATTTCTGGCGCTGCTAAAGGGGAATCTGGTGGGGCTTGACAGGAGACAATTAAACCGCCGCGAATTTGCGTTGCCAGGTTCATGATGTTTCGAGGTGTAATTTCTGACGGGCGATCGCCCCCAGTTCTAAGGAGTGACCACTGACCTTCTCTAGTAAATAGAGACAATGCTCTGGCCGCAGGAACGTGCCATCGTTGCGACAGACCCCCGTGTAGATCACGCTCACCGTTGGCCAGTGGTCTTGGTGCTCCTTGAGGTGGATCTCCAGCAGGCGATCGCGCAAATTCACCACTTGGGTTTTCCCCGACTTCGTGGTTAGCTCATAGAGAATTTCAGGCGTGGCTCGCAAATCCTCTAACCACTGTTGCCAAGTGTCCCGCTCCACAGGTTCAGGGGTACGGATGAGCAGTTCATAGGTGGCGGCCCGCAGGGCTTGACTAGCAGCCGGTTCACTGAGGGGCACCACTTCACAGGTGTAAAGGGGCACATCCGCCGGCAGTTGTTGCCGCAGTTGCTCCAGCACCGTTGGCGGCTCCACCTCGCGATAAAACTCCAGATCAACAATTTCACCATAGCTGGTCACCCCAAGGGGCAAGGCGCTGGCGGTGGAGATGCGGGGTGAAGGATGAAATCCCCCCGTAAAGGCAATGGGCAAGTGGGCACGACGCACTGCCCGCTCAAAGAGGCGCAGCAGATCTAAATGACTCACAAGCGTCATTTCCCCGGTTTTGCCAAAAGTGAGGCGCAGACGTTGCACTCGTTCTTGAGGGGCTTGGGGCTGCCCTTGAATAGGGGGAATCGGTGGGGGTGGTATAACCACGTTATGGCCAAAGTCAATACCACAGACGCCACAATGGGAGCAGCCCTCAAAGGAACAATCGGGAACGACAAGCGCTTCTAGGGCACGGTGCAAGTCTTCCTTCAGCCAAGTTTTACTAATGCCGGTATCAATGTGATCCCAAGGCAGGGGAGCATCGAGGTTGTGGCTGCCACCACTAAAGACATTCCACTCACCGGCTTCCAGTTGGCGGTATTTCCAGTCCAACCCGGCTTCTTGAATGGCCTGCGTCCAAGCGGCATAGGCGCGATCGAGGTTTTCCCACCAAGAATCTTCCCGTGCCCCCAATTCCCACGCGCGGCGGATCACTGGCCCCAGTTGGCGATCGCCCCGACCGACAAAGTCTTCCATGGCTGAGATGCGCACATCGGTAAAGTTGGCTTTTAGCCCCTTAATCGTGCGAAATTCCGCCTTCAGTAGCTCCTGTTTGCGCAGAAACTCACTGGTGGAGACCGCGTGCCACTGGAAGGGAGTATGGGGCTTGGGGGTAAAGTTAGAAATGGTCAGGTTAAAGCTCAGGGGTTTGCGTCCTTTGATCCAGCACTCCCGCTTTAGCCAACGGATCGTTTCAGCAATGCCCAACACATCAGCATCGGTTTCCCCCGGCAGGCCAATCATAAAGTAGAGCTTGACCTTATCCCAGCCCTGTTCGTAGGCGGTTTTGACCCCCCGCAACAGTTCCTCATTGGTCAGCCCCTTGTTGATAATATCCCGTAGCCGTTGCGTTCCCGCTTCCGGCGCAAAGGTGAGTCCCCCTTGGCGCGTGCCACCCACAATATGGGCAATGTTTTCATCAAAGCGATCCACCCGCTGACTGGGGAGTGAGAGGGAGATGTTCTCGTTTTGCAGGCGGTTTTTAATTTCCACCCCTACGGCGGGCAAAGCCAAATAGTCGGAGCAACTCAACGACAGTAGCGAAAATTCGTTGTAGCCCGTGGCGCGCATGCCAGTTTCAATGGCAGCAATCACCTCCTCGGGGGCAACATCGCGGGCAGGGCGGGTGAGCATCCCCGGTTGGCAAAAGCGACAGCCGCGCGTACAGCCCCGGCGAATTTCTACCGTCAGGCGATCGTGAACCGTTTCTACATAGGGCACCAACCCAATGGCATAGTGGGGCATTGGGGTAGCTACTCGCCGCAAAATGCGCTCAGGCACATCGGGGCGATTGGGTTTGACGGAGCCATCCCCTTGGCGATCGTAAAATTGCGGCACATAAACCCCTGGCACCTGTGCCAAATCCAGTAGCAAGTCCTGCCGACTCCAGCCGGCTCGTTTGCCTTCTGCCACCACGAGGCCAATTTCGGGCAAGAGTTCTTCGCCATCTCCCAGGGCAAAAAAGTCAAAAAAGTCAGCGTAGGGTTCGGGGTTTGATGTTGCTGTCTGTCCGCCGGCAAAGATGAGGGGAATCTCTTCTAGGGGTGCCTGTTGTCGCTCCCGCCAAGTCAGGGGTAAGCCGGCCAAGTCGAGCATTTCCAGAATGTTCGTGGCACCCAACTCATAGCTGAGGCTAAAGCCAACGATGTCAAATTCCCGCAGGGCACGGCGCGATTCCACAGCAAAAAGGGGAGTTTGGGTAGCTCGCAATTTGGCGGCTAAATCCGCTGCTGGTAGGTAGGCGCGATCGCAGAGTTGATCGGGGACGGCATTGAGAATGTTGTAAAGAATAATGTGTCCCAAGTTCGAGGCGCCCACCTCATAGATTTCGGGATAGCTGAGCACCCAGCGCACTGTTGCGTCCTGCCACGGCTTATGAACCGCACCTCGCTCATTGCCTAAATAGCGAGCAGGTTTGAGAATATCTGGAGTGAGCAACTCAGTTATCGGAACAGCCATGACTCATGAACCCAATCGCAAACATCTAGGGCAGTAAAAAGCGAGATTCCCCAGTGGGCATCGGGCGGGGGGGGTTGGGAGGCACCAAAAGTTCAGCACTGCCGGGTTGGGGAAGCGGGGGCAGAACGGTGGGGGATCTCGGTGTTGGTTCTGGCAGCGTTGTTTGGGGTTGGGGACGCTGTGGTGTAGTGGTGGGTAACCCCGCTTGCTGGGCGTAGAAGGTTGCCAGTGTGCTCACCAAGGCATCCCGTTGTTGTCGATTGAGTTGGCGAATGGCAGCAATATCCCCTTCCATTGGGTTGACTGTCAGGTAAGAACGTCCCGGATAGGTTTCTCCCCGCAGAAATTCATTCAGCCCCAAATAGTCAGCAAGGGAAATTTTCCAGTCAAAGCGGTAGAGGGGCGATCGCCCTTTGACAGTGGTGTGATAGACAATGAATCGCTCTAAAAGCGTACTCTCCGGCGCGGGCTGACGATTGTCTTGGCGAATGTAGTGATTCTCCTTCGGGAAACCAGGCAATTTGGGATAGAGGGTTTCCGCCACCAAGCGAGGGTTAATGAGAATTTGACCCGTGGCATCGGGCACGTTGGGGTCAGATTGCGATCGCCCCGCACTCCAAGTACTGCTCAGGGGCAACCACAGAAGTGCCAGCAAGCACCCCCACGTCACCCAGCCCAAAAATGTCCAGCCCCGTCGTCTCCCCATGGCGCCTAATCTGCCAGTAACTCCGGTTGGGCAATTTCATCGGACATTTCGATAATGGCACGGGTCACCGGCTTCAGGGGCAGATCATCGAGATCTTCACTGGCCTCTAGCCCCCGCCGCTGTTTCGCCCGGTTAGCAATTTGCACCGTAATTCGATAGCGATTGGCGGAGTGCTTGATTAATTCTTCCGCCCGACGGTTAATCTCCAAGGATGAGTAATGAAGGCGCTTTTGCATGGTCGGTCTTTCCTTAAACGTGGGTGGCCATGGCTTGTAGGGGTTGTGGTGTCGGTGTTACAAAGGGCTGGATAATGCCCCCCCCCAGCAGGCGATCGCCCGCATACCAAACCGCCGCTTGCCCCGGCGTTACCCCAAATTGCGGTTCAGCAAATTCCAATTGTACCTGCTCAGCGTTGGCGGCGGGAATGATGGTCACTGGCACAGGGGGAGTGCGATAGCGAATTTGTACTGTGGCTGTCATCGGTTCTGCGGGGGGGGGAATCGAGACCCAGTTCACCCGGGCCACTGTGCACTCACGACGGCCGGCGGTGGCACGATCACCGACAATGACGCGATTGTGTTCCCGATCCAAGGCCACCACGTAAAGGGGTTCAGGTGCCGCAATTCCCAAACCTTTACGCTGGCCAATCGTATAGTGGTGAATCCCCTGATGGTACCCCAGCACCCGGCCATGGACATCGACAATTTCCCCTTTCTGGCTGGGCAGATACCCTTCAAGGAATTGGCGCATGGAGCCATGGGCTTCAATCAGACAGAGATCTTGACTTTCCGGTTTACTGGCGGTGTGCAGGCCATAGTGCGCCGCGAGGGCACGGGTCTCGGCCTTGGTTTGCTGACCGAGGGGAAAAAGCACATGAGCGAGAATCTCTTGGGGCAAGTCGTAGAGAAAGTAGCTTTGATCCTTATGGCGATCCACCGCCCGCCACAATTCATAGCGATCGCTAGTGGGATTGTATTTCACTTGGGCATAATGCCCCGTAGCAATGTAGTCAATCCCCAGTTGCTCCCGACTATAGGCCAACATCGGCCCAAACTTCACCCAACGGTTGCATTGGGAACAGGGCAGCGGTGTCACCCCACTGGCGTAGCCACTGACCAGATAGTTCACAATATATTTCTCGAAAATTTCACGGCTATCCACAATATGGTGAGGGACTCCCAGCTCCTCACAAAGACGCGCCGCATCCACCAGCCCCTCAGAGCAGCACTGCCCCTTACCCTTCATCAGCCACAGCGTCAGACCAACAACGGGGTACCCTTGAGCTTTGAGGCTGGCAATGGCCACGGAACTATCAACACCGCCGGAAAGGCCAACAACAACCGCCGGTAAATCGGACATTGTTAAGATTCACAAAAAATCTACCTCTTTTAGGGTAGCATCCCTACTTTCACAGCGCAGGCCATTGCAATCGGCTATAATCAGGAGACAAGGTTGGCGAGTAATCGCCGCTTGAGTTTTTTAAGTAGAGCGATTCTTGAGTTCGGTTTTAGGGAAGGTTGGTTACGTGACAGTCGTCTCTCCGAAGTCAACGTCAACACAGGGTTCAATTTTTGCTTTGGAGCAGATCAGATTATGTCTATTTATGTCGGCAACCTTTCCTACACGGCCACCCAAGAAGACCTAGAGGCCGTTTTTGCCGAGTACGGTTCCGTCAAACAAGTCTATTTACCGGTGGACCGCGAAACAGGCCGCAAGCGGGGCTTTGGTTTTGTGGAAATGTCCACGGATGCTGAAGAAGATGCGGCGATCGCCGATCTCGACGGTGCCGAGTGGATGGGACGGCAACTCAAGGTCAACAAGGCACGCCCCCGTGAAGCCATGGGCGGTGGCAACAATCGTTATTCCCGTAATCGCTAACTCCCGCAATTAGCCCTCTAGGAGGTGCTATATCGGCTCTGCCAATATGGTAGAGAAATAATAACGACCTGCTGAATGCAATTGGAAAGGAACATCATCACTATGGCGCGCATGTATTACGACGCAGATGCCCAATTAGAACTCCTCAAGGACAAAACGATCGCCATTATTGGCTATGGCTCCCAAGGCCATGCCCATGCCCTCAACCTGCGGGATAGCGGTCTCAATGTTGTGGTGGGTCTCTATGCCGGCAGTCGTTCTGCAGAGCGCGCCCGTGCCGATGGTCTAGCGGTACACCCCGTGGCGGAAGCTGCCCAAATGGCCGACTGGATTATGATTCTTCTGCCCGATGAAGTTCAGCGGGTTGTTTATGAGCAGGAGATTGCCCCCCACCTGCACGCGGGGAATGTCCTCTCCTTTGCCCACGGCTTTAACATTCACTTTGGCCAGATTGTGCCCCCCGACAATGTGGATGTGGTGATGGTGGCTCCGAAAGGCCCCGGTCACCTCGTTCGCCGCACCTATGCCCAAGGGGAAGGGGTACCCTGCCTGTTTGCGGTCTATCAAAATGCCAGTGGTCAAGCCCGGGATTTAGCCATGGCTTACGCCAAGGGGATTGGTGGCACCCGTGCCGGCATTCTAGAAACCACCTTCCGTGAAGAAACAGAAACAGATCTCTTTGGTGAGCAAGTGGTGCTCTGTGGTGGCCTCAGTGCCCTGATTAAGGCTGGCTTTGAAACGTTGGTGCAGGCGGGTTATCAGCCAGAGCTGGCCTACTTTGAGTGTCTCCATGAAGTAAAGCTGATTGTGGATTTGATTGTTGAAGGGGGTCTCGCCAAAATGCGCGACAGCATCTCCAACACCGCAGAATATGGCGACCTCACCCGTGGCCCACGGATTATTACCGATGAAACCCGCGCGGAAATGCGCAAAATTCTCCACGAAATTCAAACGGGTCAATTTGCCCGTGAGTTTGTGCTGGAAAACATGGCGGGTAAACCGGGCTTTACTGCAATGCGGCGACGGGAAGCAGAACACCCCATTGAACACGTGGGTCAAGAACTGCGTTCCATGTTTAGCTGGTTAAAACGGGCTTAAGCTTTGCCCTAGGGGGCACCGATGGTGATTATTTCGTCGCAAAATTCACCGCCGGAGCGATCGCGCCCCCCTTCACTGCTTTCCAATCAACCCACCCTAGAGGAACAGCAGTCCCTGGCGGAGGAATCCTTACGTCCCCGCTCTTTGCAGGACTACATTGGCCAGCAGGAACTAAAGGATGTACTGCACATTGCCATCGAAGCAGCCAAGGCACGCCAAGAACCCCTTGATCATCTGCTGCTCTATGGCCCGCCGGGCTTAGGGAAAACCACCATTGCCTTGATCTTGGCGGCAGAAATGGGGGTCAACTGCAAAGTAACCAGTGCCCCAGCTTTGGAACGCCCCCGCGACATTGTGGGTCTCTTAGTGAACCTGCAAGCGGGGGATATTCTCTTTATTGATGAGATCCACCGCCTCTCACGCATGACCGAGGAACTCCTCTATCCTGCCATGGAGGATTTTTACCTTGATCTGACGGTGGGCAAACAGCAAACAGCACGCACGCGACGACTGAAACTCAATCGTTTTACCCTTGTGGGGGCAACCACCCGTGCCGGCGCGTTGACTTCCCCCTTGCGCGATCGCTTTGGTTTAGTGGAGCGGCTGCGCTTTTATCATCCCGAAGAACTCCAGCAAATTGTTCAGCGGGGGGCCGCCCTCTTACAAGCCCCCATCACCCCCGAAGCCGCTCTGGAAATTGGCCGGCGCAGTCGCGGCACTCCCCGCATTGCCCTGCGACTCCTGAAGCGGGTACGGGATTATGCCGATGTGAAGCACGATGGCACGATTAGCCTAGAGGTGGCTACCGCTGCCCTTGAACTGTTCAATGTGGATCCAGCAGGCTTGGATTGGAACGATCGCCGGCTCCTCAGTCTGATGATTGAGTCCTACCAAGGGGGGCCTGTGGGCATTGAAACCCTTGCCGCAGCTACAGGCGAAGATGTGCAAACCATTGAAGAGGTCTATGAACCCTACCTTCTTCAGATGGGTTATCTGCAACGAACCCCCCGAGGCCGCGTTGCCACTCCCCGCGCTTGGCAACACCTAGGCTATACTCCACCAGAAAACCAGTTGCCGTTGTTATCTAGCCCCTATGACCCCTCGTCCTGAGACCCAACTCCTCTATGAGACCGACTATTACCTTTGGCTTAACGAGACCGTTGCCCAACTCAAGGCAGGGGACTTTGACAACTTAGATGTGGAAAATTTAATTGAGGAGATTGAGAGCTTGGGTCGCAGCGAAAAACGTGCCCTACTCAGCTATCTACTGCGTCTTTGTGAGCATCTTCTCAAGCTCAAATACTGGGAAACTGAGCGACAATACTGCTATAGGGGTTGGCTGTTAGAGATTAGTCATTTCCGTTTAGAAATTGCGCTAATTTTGCAGGATAGCCCCAGTCTTCAGCCATTTGCAAATGCAGCTTTCCTAGATTCCTATCAAAAGGCAAGGAAAAATATGCTGAAAGCGATCGGTTTATCCCCTGACGTGATTCCGAAAGTACCCGACTTCACAATAGAGGAAGTTCTAGACGAGGAGTGGTTGCCTTGGCAATCTGACCTCAATTCGTAGAATCCACTGGCCTTCGAGAAGCCTT
The DNA here is from genome assembly GCF_015295825.1 of Thermosynechococcus sp. M98_K2018_005. Taxonomy (GTDB): domain Bacteria; phylum Cyanobacteriota; class Cyanobacteriia; order Thermosynechococcales; family Thermosynechococcaceae; genus Thermosynechococcus. The sequence goes on along the minus strand of NZ_DVEH01000054.1, from coordinate 6,278 downwards.
CTGGTATGCTAAGCCTGCATCCCTTTACACCGCAGACTATTACCTTTGACTTAACGAGACCGCTGCCCAACTCAAGGGAGGGAACTTCGACAACTTAGATGTGGAAAATTTAATTGAGGAGATTGAGAGCTTGGGTCGCAGCGAAAAACAGGCAATATTGCACATTCAGGAAATAGAAATACTCGAAGCCAGCCCTAGCTTGACATCCTTTGTACAGGAGATTTTCATAAACAATATCGCAATGGGAGAAAACTCTTTCTCAGCGCCTGAATCTTCCTGAATCCTCATTTGATTCCTGAAGCCCCCGAATTTACCCTTGAACAAGCTCTCGATCAGAACTGGCTGCCTTGGCCACCTGATGCGAACTCGGAAGGCTCAGTCTCGTGAATCGCCATCTTGCCCTAAGCACTCGTCCTTGGCTAGCCTTAGCCCGCCCCTGTAATTGGAAAATCGCTGTAAGCTATTGATAGGGTTGATTAAGGTTTTTTAACCTTTCCCCGACTCTCTGCCTCGCCTACGTGAACGACCATGTTGCGGATCATCACCCAGTTAACAGACCTACGCGCTGAACTACGCCGCATTTGCAATCGCACCGATAGCGGGGAGATGAGCGAACAACAGGCTACCGTTGAGGCAATTTTGCGCCGTGTGGCCAAGGAAGGCGATCGCGCCCTGATTGAGTACACTGCCCAGTTTGATCACATTGATCTCACCCCCGAAACATTACGGGTGAAAGGAGATGAACTGGATGCCGCTTACCAACAGGTGTCCAAAGAACTCCTCGATGCCATTCGCCTCGCCAAGCAACAAATTGAAGCCTTCCACCGCCAGCGAGTCCCCAAAAGTTGGGTGCAATTTGGTGAAGATGGCATTGTCCTCGGCAAACGCTACACTGCCGTTGATGCTGCCGGACTGTATGTGCCGGGGGGACGGGCTGCCTATCCGAGTACGGTTTTAATGAATGCGATTCCTGCTCTGGTGGCGGGTGTGCAGCGGATTGTCATGGTCACCCCCCCGGGTCAGGGCAAAGGCATTAACCCTGCGGTTCTCGTTGCCGCCCAAGAGGCAGGGATTCAAGAGATTTATCGCGTTGGTGGCGCCCAAGCCATTGCCGCCCTTGCCTATGGCACAGAAACGATTCCGCGGGTGGATGTCATTACCGGGCCGGGAAACCTGTACGTCATGCTGGCCAAAAAACAGGTCTATGGCCGCGTTGGTATTGACTCCCTAGCAGGACCGTCAGAGGTCTTAATTATTGCCGATGAGGCGGCCAATCCTGTTCACATTGCCGCTGATCTACTAGCTCAAGCGGAACATGATCCCCTTGCGGCGGCCATTTTGCTCACACCGAGTCTTCCCCTTGCGGAAGCAGTTGTCACTGCCGTTAATGAACAATTGGCTGAGCATCCGCGCCGTGTCCTTACTGAGAAGGCGATCGCCCACTACGGGTTGATTGGTATTGTTGAAACCCTCGAACAAGCGGTCGAGCTGTCCAATCGCTTTGCCCCAGAGCATCTAGAACTGGAAGTTGAAGACCCTTGGAGCCTTGTGGAGCAGGTGCGTCATGCCGGTGCCATTTTTCTCGGCTATTCCACCCCTGAAGCGGTTGGTGACTATCTCGCGGGCCCCAATCACACCCTGCCCACCTCTGGCGCTGCCCGTTATGCTTCGGCCTTGGGGGTAGAAACGTTCCTCAAACACTCCAGCATTATTCAATACACCCCTGCCGCCTTACGCAAACAGGGGGAAGCGGTCATGACCCTCGCTGAGACAGAAGGCTTGATTTCCCACCGCGACTCTGTGCGTCTGCGCCTTGAGCCTTAGAAACTAACAATCAGGTAGGGGGCTTCAAATTTACCCCCGCGAACCGGTTTGCCCTTGAGACTAGGGGGCAGTTCAATGTGGCGCCGCTGATCGCCAGCCTCCACCGTCAGTTCCCCACTAAACTCGCTGAGTTTCACCTGTTCTTTGCGAAACCCCGGCAGGAAAATGCGCACCTGTTGTTGTGTCTCATCAAATTCATGGGGAGCCGGTGCTGCCGCCAACTGGTTCAGATCTGGAAGATGGGGAACAAGGCTTTGCCAGTGGCTCCAGTCTTTGGGGAGAGCCGAGATGCGTAGCGGTGCAAACGTGCGGCTGACCTCTGGCGTGGGTTCCCCCATACAAAAGACCTCAGAAATCGGGACATTCACCTGTTGAGCACTGCCCCATAGCCATTGAGTTTGAGCAGTTGAGATCGCTGTGCCATCCGTTAGCAGAAACACCGATAGCCGTTGTGAGTCTGCGGCAATCTGCACACCACGATCGATCCACTCCTTCGCCTCGCCGAAACGCTCCCGCACTTTTTGGGTATCAATATTGGCTGCCATAATCGCACTGGCGATTGGCCCCCCAATGGCATTGGCGATCGCGTTGAGATCTAGTTGATCCAACAAACGTTGAAAGCGGCGATAGTACCATGCCAATCCTTGGGGCAACCCAATCAGCCGCAGTGTATCTTGACTATTCCCGCCCACATAGACAATTACATCGTACTCACCGCTGCTGTAGTGCACGCGCAAGGCATTCAACGTGAGCAAAGTATCCATCCCCGGCAAGATCACCAATTCGCCCGCATAAACCTTACCCACCAACTCTTGGGGCAAATAGGGTTCCACTAAACGGCTAAGTTCTTGCCATGCCGCAGTGAGACTTTCAGTGGCCAGTAGCTCGGCGATCGCCAATCCCTCGGATAGCAATTTAGGTTGCCAACCAATCGCCTGATCTGGACTGCCAATGAGAAATTGCAGGGAAGTGGCTGGACTCGGCACCGCTAATAAGGTTCGCTGCTGTCGCCCGGCAAACCACTGGGCAATGGCCAGACCCAGTGCGGTTTGTTGTTCTGGGGTTGCTCCTAGGAGAGTAACAATGCGTGTCATGGCAAGTTTGAGGACGATAGTTGCTTGGATTATCCTATCGGCAAACGGCTGCCCCAAGGTTTTCCAGACAACCCCTCATAAAATCGCCTCTACGGGCAGCCAAATCTATTCAACGATAAAACCTACTCACTAAAGCGATCGCCCGCCTTCTCGAGGCTTCTAGGCCATTCTCAGGTCAAAAAAAATTTTTCGCGGCGCAAACAGATCCTCATTAGAGCATTCTGAACCTAGACTCAAATACTTCTTCAAAGTTTTCCCCAAATTCCCCAAGGTTTTCCCCAAACTCTTGGAAGCTCCGAATCCTCTAGCCATCTCAACCATTCGTTTTGCTCTTGTCTTCCTAACGTTCCTCAGTCTCACAATCCTCTCAACCAAGATTTCCTCAAGCTCCAAACAAACCAGCTTCAAACTAACCCCAAGTTACCCTAATCACATCCTTATTTTTCTCTGGCTGCATTTTATTATCCTTAGATCTTAAGGATCTACTACTACTAGATAAATAAATAAATATTCTTATTCTTATAGTAGTAGTAGGGGCTGTGGAAATGTGGAAAACTTTTCGGAAACCCGCTCTATAAGCGGGTTTGAGCCACTTACCCCCTGTGGAAAACTTGTGGAAAAAGTAGGGGGTTTTTCCACAGGCTATTATCGCGGTGAAAAAAGAATAAAAAGATTTCCACAGTTTTTCAGAGTTTTTCCGGGGTTTTCCACAGGTTTTCCCCAGAATTTTCCACAGGCTTTTTCGAGTTTTCCACAGGCTAGAGGGGGAAGATTTCCGTATTTCTACGATTCCCCTAGCCGGCGATCGCCCTCAGACTAGAGAGAAGATACTTTGCCAACCAGTACAAACCTTCCTGTGGATTCCCTGATGTTTTCCCTAGAGTGTCCTGCCAACAGCCTTGAGCAAGCGATTGGTCACCTTTCCCCTGTTGAGCAGATTCGGATGCTGATGCACCACCCCTACTTCACCGGACGGTGTCCCGTCTGCCGGCAACCGATTCATCACTCCCAAATCAAGATTGATCAGTGCCATTGCTCCCACTGTGGTTGGCAAGATCAAGTGGGCGATCGCGAGGTTGACCTTACGCTTGAGAATCCCTTGCCGTCGCAAAACTAGCCACGATCGCCACCATTAGCCACCAGAGCGTAGCTACCTCCGGGCGAAACCAAATCGTATCCACCAGCCCATGGGTCAGCATTCCCACCATGGCCGCCACAGCACCCATCAACCAGAATCCTTGAGGATTCGCCATTGCCCGTAACTCCTGCAAACAACGCCAGGCGCGATCAGCGAGCACCGCCAACAACCAGAGAAAGACACTAAAGCCCATCACACCCACTTCCACAAGGATTTCCAGAAAGATGGAATAGGCACTCAAGGCCGTAAAGCGCACATTCACCTGATACAGCGGGTAAATCTGGTTAAAGGCCACATTCCCTGGTCCAATCCCTAGCCAAGGCCGTGCCCAAATCATCTGTTGTACAGCTGTCCAAACATTAATGCGGAAATTATTGCTACTGTCGCCTCGGGCAACAAAAATACTCGCTGCTCGCTCCCGCAGCGGCGGCACACTCACAATCGCGCCAATACACAGGGCGATCGCCAGCCCCCCCACAGTCAGCACCCCCCAACGCGGTAACCTTGGCCAAAACCAAACCCCCAGCAACCCCACCCCAGCGATCGTCGCCGCAACCAGCCCCAGCCAACCCCCACGGCTAAACGTCAATACCAGGCTTGCTGTATTCATCCCCAGCATCACCATTGCCAACAGCTTTGGCAGCCAGCCTCGCCACACCGCGATCGCCGCCCCACTCAACGGCACACTGGGCACCAAATAACCCGCCAACAAATTTGGATTTCCCAAAAAGCTATACACCCGCGTTACATTTGCCAAGGCCGACTCTGGATCCGTCCACGTCGCCAACGGCTCCGCCCCAAAAATCCACTGCCGTACCCCCTCCACACTCACCATCAACGCCGTCAGCAGATAGACCGTCAGCAAGCGCGATCGCCACCGCTCATTACGCGTCACCCGCTCCGCCAGCGCAAAAAACAGCAGGTACAACGTCAACTTCGACAACCCCACCATCGCCGCCCGAGGAACCGGCGACAACACCGTTGCCAACAGCGCAATCCCCCAATACAGCAGCACCAGCAAATGTACCCCTGACCAGCGGCCTTCCCGTTCCCCCGCCAGCGTCCACAGCAGCCAAAACCCACCCCCTGCTGCCAGCAGCATCCCAATCATCCCCGACGGCATCAACGGCGCCAGTACCAGCACCAAACCCACCAGCAGCACCGCAAAGTGTGGCAGCCATCGCCCCAGCCAACTCTTCTCCTGCCATCCTTGGAGCAAGCCCAAAAGCCGCCCCACCCCACTGTGGCTTCGCCACCCCTCCACATCCAACCGCCGCAGCAGCACATCCATAGCACTATCCCTTAAGCACACATATCGTCGATCAGCTTACGCCCAAGCACCGTCGCTGAAAATCCTCCCAAGGAATTCCTCGCTCCAAATACACTGGCGCACTGGGCGTGTAGGGACTGCGCAGCCGATCCACCGCCACAATCACCGCCTCCTGCGGCAAAAGGGGAACATCCGCATCTACCACCGTCGCCCCCGTCAACGACGACGATACCCCCTTAAAAATCAACACCACCTCCTCTCGCTCCCCCACCTGTGCCTCCACCAGCAACACCTCCTGCGGATGGGCACGACTATAGGCCTCCAGCAGCGCCAACGCTGACATGCTCACCCTCCTGAAACGAAAATCCGAAAAAATTTTTAGCCCCAAAATCCGCCTGTAGAGAGCGTTTCAGCCAAATCCAGAAAAAATCCGAAAAAAAAATCTCGAAAAAGGGGTTGACACGCCTATGTAGGCTTGTTAGATTGATAAAGCACTCGATGAGGCGCACAGCCGAAGCGAGTTCCGAACCTAGACAAATCAACGTTTGAAAGCCAAAGCGTTAACCCTCGTCAAGGTACTCAAGTAAGTACATTTTCGATGTAGGTTACACCTACTAGAGCAAAAAGTCAAATTCTCATTTTTCAAAATGGAGAGTTTGATCCTGGCTCAGGATGAACGCTGGCGGTCTGCTTAACACATGCAAGTCGAACGAGCACTTCGGTGCTAGTGGCGGACGGGTGAGTAACACGTGAGAATCTACCCTCAGGAGGGGGATAACGGCTGGAAACGGCCGCTAATACCCCATATGCCGCAAGGTGAAATCTTTTTTGGCCTGAGGATGAGCTCGCGGTGGATTAGCTAGTTGGTGGGGTAATGGCCTACCAAGGCGACGATCCATAGCTGGTCTGAGAGGATGATCAGCCACACTGGGACTGAGACACGGCCCAGACT
>NZ_DVEH01000097.1 GCF_015295825.1 Thermosynechococcus sp. M98_K2018_005 | reverse complement strand
ACTACTTTCCCCGCAATGGTGTTACTCCCGATACCAACGGCTTTGTTGCCGCCTATCCCCTCCTCTTGAGTAATGGCCAACTTGATCTGAGTCCATTGATTGAGAACGACCTGATGCTCGTTTACTATCCCGATATTGGGATGGATCCAGAAAGCATTCTTCTCAGCAACTTGCGCCTTGCCCCAATTCAAGTGATGGGCTATGGCCACTCTGTCAGCACGTTTGGTTCTGAGATTGATTACTTCATCGGCGGCGCTGCTGTGGAGCCAGCGACAGCCGCTCAACATTACACCGAGCACTTGATTCTTCTGCCCGGCTTGGGCCAAAGCTGTATCCGACCGCCGTATCAGCCCCAATATCTTCCTCCTACTACCCATCCACTGGTAATTAACTGTAGTTGGCATGCCCAGAAGGTCAATCCTCAGCTGCTGCAACTCCTGCGCGAGATCCTCAGCCAGACCCAACGCCCTCTTTTGTTCCGAATCTTTACTGGAACTGCGGTAGCTACGAGGAATGACTTTTTGCCGTTTGTGCAAGATCTGCAGCGGTTTCTGCCGCCCCGCTCATTTCAAATCATCTCCTATAGACCCTACGCCGAATACATGGCCTTAATGGAACGGGGAGCCTTTGCCCTTGATCCTTACCCCTTTGGTGGCGACAACACGGTGGTGGATTCCCTTATTATTGGCAAGCCCATTGTCACCTATGAGGGGCAGCGCTGGTATAACCGCATTGGCTCTGCCCTCTTAAAACAGGTAGGGTTGGAGGAGTTAGTGGCAACGTGCGATCGCGAGTACGTGGAGAAGGCATTGCGACTTGTAGAGGACGATGATTATCGCCAGCAGCTCAGCCAGAAACTGCAGCAGATGGACTGGGATCAGCTTCTTTTCCACGGCTCTGAGAAGAAATTCTTTCGCCAAGCCATTGACTACCTCATCGCTAATCACGATGCCCTCAAACAGTCTTCTTCCCGTGAGCCCATCCTGATTGCTGGCAATGGCTGATCCCTTTGCCTGGTTAAAACCTGCTCTCGAAACCCTGCACCGCGCCCAGTGGTATCGCCAGCCCCTTCTCAGTGGCACACCGGGGGCAGTGGTGAGTGTTGGCGAGCCGCCCCGCCCATTGATTAACTTTTGCAGCAATGACTACTTGGGTCTGGCCAACCATCCGCAGGTGAAAGCAGCCGCCATTAAGGCGATTGACCAGTGGGGCAGCGGGGCGACCGGGTCTCGCCTTCTCAGTGGTCAACGTTCTCTTCATACACAACTAGAGCGCGCGATCGCCCAGTGGAAAGGTACAGAGGCTGCCTTAGTCTTTAGTTCTGGTACTGCCGCCAATCTCGGTACCATTGCTGCCCTTGTGGATCAACGGGACTTGGTGCTTGGGGATGCCTACAACCATGCTTGTCTAAAAAAAGGTGCCCGCCTCAGTCATGCCACGTTTTATGAATACCCCCACAACACCGTCGCTGCCCTTGCCCAACTCCTAAAAACCCATCGCTCCCAATACCGCCGTTGTCTGATCCTCACGGATGGTGTCTTCAGTATGGATGGGGATGTCGCCCCCCTAGAAGAGATATTGGCGCTAGCCGAGACCTACACAGCCATGGTGCTAGTGGACGACGCCCACGGCACAGGAGTCTTGGGAACCAACGGTGCCGGTACCTTAGCCGCCTTGGGGCAATCCAGTCCGACCGTCATTCAAATGGGTACCCTCAGCAAAGCCCTTGGCAGTTTAGGGGGATACATTGCTGGCTCCCAAGCTCTGATCACCTATCTGCAACACCGTGCCAGCACATGGATTTATAGCACTGGACTCTCACCGGCGGACACTGCTGCTGCCCTTGCTGCCCTTGAGCAACTACAAACAGAGCCTTCCCTGCGCCAAGCCCTTGAGGAGCGCATTCAACAACTAGAAGAAGGACTGCAAGAATTGGGTTGCCCCATTTTGCCCCGTCCACTACCGACCCCCATCTTTTGCCTGCCTGCTCCCGATCCAGCCACTGTTCTCCAATGGGGTCAGAAATTACAAGAGGCTGGATGTTGGGTAGCGGCGGTACGGCCACCGACCGTGCCCTTTAGTCGTCTGCGCATCACCCTAAGAGCTGATCACACCCCTGAGCACATTGCGCAATTGTTGGCAGCGTTGGGAGCCTTATTAAAGGGCTGTTAAGAATCGCTGACGATCACCCTGTATTTCGCCTAGGCTGTAGATAGTTCCGTGCAATCGGCAAACTGTGCCAAGGAGTGAGTGATGAGGACGATTTGGGTGAGCGAGCAAATGGATCCCTCTGGCCTGCTTTATGCCTGTATTGCCTGTTGCGATGAAGCACAGGCGAGGGAGTGTGTGCAGTCTTTTGAGAAAAACTTGACGACAGAACAAAAAGCCGCCGGTTGGCAAGTGCGCCTGCGTACGGTAGCCTCTTGGGATGAGGTTCCCAGTACTGCCCTCAAGCTCTGCTAATCCTTTGGCTCAGCCCTGCATAAGAATCTTGGTGGAGCGATTAAATCAGTAGGGACGTTGCCCTCCCTGCACCTTTGCTATCATGGGTGCGATGTGCTCATCATTTCTTTTCCTTTGGAGGATGCCGCAGAATGGAGTTTGAAGCCCTGTTACTTGGTTTAGAACCACTTACCGTGCTTGCCCTTGGGGTTGGTGCTGTTGCTGTTGCCCCCGTTGTGGGTGCCGTTGACTCAATGACCGGTCACAACTTGGCAGAGCAAGCTCGCAATGCGGCAAAATCAGGCTTGATGTGGGCGTTTGAAGCCTATGAAAAGGCACAGACAGCTGTTGCCGAAGCCAGTGAGTCTTTCCAAGACTTGGTTGCCGAAGCCCGCTCAGAAATGATGGAGCAAAAAGCAGCGAAGGCCGCCGCGCCTGAAAAACCCCGCGAAGTGACGATTAGCTAAGTTTTGCTTTTAGTGCCTAATTGAAATGCCTTTGGGGTAGTTCTGCTGCCCCATCTTTTTTTAATTAGCGACCAGCGGGCGGGAAATAGATCACGGGAAAGACGCAACGGCGAATGATTTCTCCGGCAAAACTGGGGATTGATAACTCCCAAATTTTACCAACGGAACCAGAGGAAACTGCAATCCCATAGATGTCGCGATCGTGGGCAGCGAGCTGAGCTTCAACGACAGGGCTACCAAAGCGAATCTCGGTTTCAACGTTGAGGCCATAGCCCGTGAATTCCTGCTTCAGCTCGGCAAGAATTTTTTCAGCCTTTGGACGTTGCTCGCCAACCCCCAGTTCCCCTTTGCCCGCATCGCTGATAATCCAGCAAAACGTGAGTGAAGCAATGCTCGTTTGATCGGGCTTTTTCACGCCTTCCCGCAGCTTTTGGACAAGCTGTTGGGCAGAGGGGCTGTGGTCGTAGGGCACCAGTAGGTGGCGAAAGAGATTTTGACAGCGGAGATTCAGTTCTGCGCTTGTCATCACCCACAACACTTGCGGGCGCATAATCATCACTGGCACTTTAATCCGTTGCAGCACCTCAATGGTTGTGCTACCAAAGAGCTTCTCATCCAAGAGATTGCGAAGCGGGCGGCTGGCTAGCACCAAGTCAATTTGATGCTTTTCAACGGTGTCCAGAATGGCATCGGCAGGGCGACGGTTTTCGATGATCACCTCTACCTTAAGATCGGCTGGAACTTTTGTGGCATCGACTTTGAGTAATTCGTGTGCCTGTTGCAGCTTTTCTTCCCGCAGGCGAGGCTTATCGCCATCCTCGTCAATGGGGCGGGCATGGAAAAAGATTAATTTGCGAGCACCCGCGGTTTTCAGCGCCTCGAGGTAGTGGGTAAGTTTGGGGAGACCATCGTGGAGATCCGTTGGAATCAATATGTTCTTGAACATGCCAGTGCTCCCCAATATCAGACTCTAATTGCAGATTAGCTTAGGAACGGGAACGTACGCTACCAGGCTTTTATTATACCTCCAATCAATATTCACCTGCGGTTGGGAGCACGCTTCCCTCATCTCTTGGATTCTAGGGCTATATTTCTAAAGTCACCGCCAAGGACTTTGGTGGCTGTGAGGGCAACTTTTCGGAAAACCCCATCGCCAACTTCAACAGGAATCACTAGAATAAGGATGGATACAGGATCAGCATTCAATTCAACAATGTATCCAATACTACTAAATCTCTCTGAAGCAAGGAGATTGTCTATCGTGATTCAATTTTGATTGAAATTTCTCTGGGATGTTGCGCCTCGCTAAGGGCGATCCAACGCGAATTAGAATGATCCTTTTGCCATAAGAGGCAGTGATAAATTTGCCCTTCTCGGCACATTGTTTTAACTGATTGCAATTGCCTTCTTAAAGAAGGTAAGGAAGGGGATTTTTCGCTGCCAACTTCAATGATTGAGTTGAGGTGTTGAGTTGATGACGATTTTTACGTTGGGGCAACGTTTACTCCGCATGCTCCTGTGGCCGGTACGGCAGTGGTTAGAGCATCTAGAAGTACACGATCGCCAGCTTGCCCATCGTCTATGCCGCTTGATCCCCGCCCAGTGTCCCTTTGAACGCGATATTGTGGTTGCAAAATGGCACATTCACATTCCGCCCCTGTGCCACCTAAATCCCCTTTATGAGGAGTTGATGGTGTTGCGCTACCGTGCCCTCTGCTACTTGGCGGATGAGTGCCAGGAGGATATTAGTGCTTACTGTTAGCACATAGGGGGTGTGGCGATCGCTCACCTCCGTTTGGGGACAACAACCCTGTTCCTGTTGTGGTCGAGCCAGTCCCCAAACGATCTGTAGGGATTGTGAACGGCGCCTGAGGTCATGGGAAGTGCACCAACGCCAACGCTACTGGCGGGGCAGTCTCCCCCTTTTTCCTTGGGGGTATTATCAGCAAGACCTCAAGCGGGCGATCGCCACCATGAAATACAACAATCACCCAGAACTGGGTCCTCTCTTTGGCCAATGGTTAGCCTTGAGTTGGTTTGAAGCGAAGATTGCTCAACGCCTCCCCCTACAGATTGTGCCCATTCCCCTCCATCGCGATAAATTGCAAAGCCGGGGCTTTAATCAAGCAGCGCTCATCGCTGAAGGTTTTTGCCGTGCCCTTGAGCTACCCCTTGCGCCAAGGGGATTAATTCGCCAAAGAGCAACCCAATCCATGTTTCAGCTTTCACTCCCAGAACGCCGCGCCAATCTTGAAAATGCCTTCTGCCTCGGGCAGGGCCTGCAACGCCAGCGCTGGCTTCTCCTGTGTGATGACATCTATACAACGGGGACAACGGCACGCAGTGCTGCCACTGTATTACGCAATGCAGGATACAAAGTTTTGGGCATCATCACCGTGGCTGTGGGACTACCCGATCAATTGACCGATCTCACCGTAAAGGCAACCAACATTAGGGCTTCCGTCCACTCGACAACTGCACCGTAGGTATCCCCCGTGTGTCCTCCCAACTGCCACTGAAACCATGCAGGGATCAAGAGAATCAAGAGCAGACCAAAAAGTAATTGCCCGAGGGGGAGCGGCAGCAGGAAGCTGAGGAATAGCACAAGTAAACCACTCGGCCAAAAATCGCGGGGAAAGACCCCACTGGCTTTATGGAGTTGACCCGTGCCTTGGGATTTCAAATAGGGATAGCGGGCGATCGCCCACACCTGAGCAAGGCGCCCCAGCACCAATACCCAGACCAAGACGCTGCCTTTCTCTAAACTGCTGAGGGCTGTCACTTTTAAGAGCAGGATCACAATTGCGGCCATAACGCCAAAAGCCCCCGCTCGACTATCCGCCATCACCTCAAGGCGCCGTCGTTGATCCCTGACGGCTAAACCATCGGCCGTATCCATGGCACCATCCAAGTGCAATCCCCCAGTTAATCCCAGCCAAAGTGCCACAACCAAGACACTCGCCACGAGAGGGGGAACGCGCAAAAATGCCAGTAGCCCCTGCACCCCCCAGAGAATTCCTGCGAGCAATAGCCCCACCCAAGGACACCACTTGGCAGCCCCCGCCAATTGAATAGGCCAGTTAGGGGAGAGGGGCAAACAGGTATAGAAGGCGATCGCCCCCAGCCATTCCATCCAAATGGATTTCATGAGCGAGTCTGAATCTGCGCCACGGTTCGCTGCTCAGGTTTCAGGGATTGAGCCACCCGCTGAATGTCGGCAGGGGTAATGTCATTAATTGCCTCTAAACGGGCAAAGAGTTGCTGCCAGCCGCCGCCTTTTACGGCATACTCCGCCAAGAGTTTCGCCATACCCTCATTGGACATCAGATTTTGCAGCAGCTCCATCCGCAGTTGGGCTTTCACCCGCTCCAATTCTGCTGGGGTCACGGGGGTAGTTTGCAGGGCCTTAAGTTCTTGGGCAATGCCTGCAGCAAGGGCAGCGGTTGTTTGACCCGGCGCCGGTGCCCCATAGATGAGAAAGCGATTGGGGTATTTATTGCCGGGGAAGCCCACGTAGGCTTGGACATTGAGGGCGAGTTTTTGCTCAAGGACAAGGGAACGGTAAAGACGGGACGTGCGACCGCCAGTGAGGAGACGTGCCAAAATTTCATAACTCAGGTACGCTGGCTGCCGCAGCGCTGGGCAGGGATAGGCCTCGATGTAAAGAGGTTGGCTGGCCAATTCGAGAGTAATCTGGCGAGGGGCTGTTTGCGGCGGTTCTGGCGGAATAGCTGTGGTCTTGCCCCTGCCCTTGGGATAGCGACCAAAATAAACCGTGGCTAATCTCCTGACCTCTTGGGGATCGACATCTCCCACCAGCACCATGGTCATTTTGTCGGGGGTGTAGTACTGCCGAAAGAACCGTTCCACATCGGCACGGCGCAGGTTTTGAATATCCTCACGGTAGCCAATGACGGGTCGGCGGTAGGGATGCTGACGAAAGCTGGTGGCCAAAAAGGCCTCAAAGAGTTGGCCAGTGGGGGAATTTTCAGTGCGCAGCCGCCGCTCCTCAAGGATGACTTCCTTTTCTTGATAAAAGTCGCGAAAGACGGGTTCCAAAAAGCGTTCCGACTCTAGGGACATCCACAGCTCCAATTTGTTGGCGGGGAAACTGTAGAAGTAACGGGTGGCATCGGCGGATGTGGTTGCATTAAGACCCACGCCTCCGGCCTGCTGGACAATTTGGCCATACTGATTGCGAATCACATAGCGATCGGCGGCCTGCTGCACAGCGGCAAATTCTGTGATCAATGCCTGACGTTGCCGCTCATCGGTTGTGGCTTGCAGTTGCTCAAAGAGGCGATCTAGTTGGGCAAGTTTCTCTTTTTCAGCGGCGTAATCCGTGGTACCAATGCGGCGGGTGCCCTTAAAGGCCAAGTGTTCCAGATAGTGTGCCACACCGGTCTGACCAGCGGGTTCATCCACGCCTCCCACATCCACATAGGTAAGAAATGAAATAATTGGAGCCTGGTGCTGCTCCATCACAATAAAATGCATTCCATTGTCAAGGTAAAATTCACTGATTCGATCCATGGCGCGGTCAAGGTAGGGGCGAAGCGTTTCGGCATCAGCGGGCAAGCACAGGGCGATCGCCCCAAGGAGAAGGCAGAGAATCCAAAACTGAAGGTAAGTTTGCCAGACTTGCCAAGGATGTCGTTGCCGCATCAACAAACCTAGTTGGCCTCCAGCCAGTTAGCTGCCGCGTAAATGTCCACCGCAAGGGGCACACTCAGGGGTACTGCTGTACTCATCACTTCGGGAATCGTGGTTTGCAGTTGTTCCCACGCCTCAGGGGTCATCTCCAACACCAATTCATCGTGAACTTGCAGCAGCAGGCGGGCACGCTCTGGCGAGAGTAAAGGTGCCAGCTTGACCATTGCACACTTGATAATATCGGCACTGGAACCTTGAATCGGGGCATTGGCTGCCGCCCGCAAGAGTCCCCGCTCGTAATTGCTCATCTTTAGTTTACTGGGATCCACATCAGCTAGGGCTTCCAAGGGCTTACCCCGCAGGGCTTGCAATTCGCGACTCTCAAATGCAAAGTAGCGCCGCCGCCCCAAAATTGTTTCCACATAGCCTTGGCTGAGGGCAAGCCGTTCCATTTGCCGCAGATAGTCAAAGACCCGTGGATAGCGATCGTAAAACCGCTGAATAAAGACTTTGGCATCGGCCACACTCACCCCGGCCTCGCGGGCAAACCGCTGTGCTCCCATCCCGTAAATGACGCCAAAGTTAATAATTTTGCCCAAGCGTCGCTCACTGGAACTAATGTCGGTTTTTTCTAAGAGAAACTGAGCCGTGAGACGATGGACATCCTCCCCTTGTTGGTAGGCCTCTAGCAGGGCAGGCTCTTGACTCAGATGAGCGAGGATGCGCAACTCAATTTGGGAATAATCGGCTGCCACCATCAGCCAGCCCGCTTCGGGAATAAAGGCGCGGCGAATTTGTCGACTAAACGCTGTGCGAATGGGGATATTTTGCAGATTGGGATTGGAGGAGGAAAGGCGTCCAGTTGCCGTTACGGCTTGGTTAAAGTCCGTGTGAACTCGTCCTGTCTCTGGACGTACCAGTGTGGGCAACACATCCACATAGGTGGATTTGAGCTTGGCGAGGGTACGATAGCTCAAAATGAGTTCAATCACAGGATGATCGCCCCGCAGTTTTTCGAGGGTTGCAGCATCGGTAGAGTAGCCCAGTTTCGTTTTATGGGTCTTTTTCGTATCCAGCCCCAAGGTGCCAAAGAGCAGTTCACTCAGTTGCTTGGGGGAGGCCAAGTTAAAGGGTTGTCCCACGGCATCCCAAGCTTGTTGTTGCAGTGCTGCCAGTTGCTGTTCCAGTTCTTGGGAGAGTTGCCGCAAATAGTCACTGTCAATGCGAATGCCGGTAGTTTCCATGTCTGCCAGAATGGGTTCGAGGGGCAATTCCACCTCTAGGAGTAGTTGCCGCAGGCGGGGGGTCAACTCTGCCTCTAGTTTGTCCTTGAGAAGATAGGTGGTATGGACATCGAGGCCGCAGTATTGTGCCACCGTGGCCGGCGACAGATCTGCAAGGGTTTGGTCTTTGCCGACAAGACTGCGATAGGTTTGGGCTTGCAGGGGCAGATAGCGTTGACACAGATCCTTGAGGTTGTGACTGGCTTCGGGATTAATTACATAGCTAGCCAGCATCGTGTCAAACACCACACCCTGTAATTGAATCCCCTGAAACCGCAGCACCAAGCGGTCAAATTTGGCATTTTGCAAGACTTTGGGGTAGCAATCGCCCTCAAGAATCGGTCGCAAAGCGGCGAGGGTCTCTTGCAGGGGTAGGTTCTGGCCCTCTTTGTGGCCCAAGGGTAGATAGGCCAGCTGATCAGGCGCTGCGCCCCAACAGCAGCCCAAGCCCACCAAGGCAGCATCGCGGGGGTTCAAGGCTGTGGTTTCCGTGTCCCAAGCCACGGGATGGTTCGCATCGGTACAGGTTTCTAACTGGCCGATCAGCCATTGCAGTTGCTCTGGCGTTTCAATGAGTTGCACATTCAAGGGGGCAGGGGTATCCGTCGGCGCAAAAAACCACGTTTCCTCTGAATTGGTCTCTACACCGGGCAGTGTTCCCCCCAAGCGTAGGTGCCAGTCCTGAAGTTGCCTCCGCAGGGCACGAAACTCCAATTGATCCAATCGCTGCTCTAGCGTTGGCCAGTCAAAGGGACTCAGATGCAGTTCCTCTAGGGGGAGTTCCAAGGGGACATCGAGGACAATTTGAGCCAGTGTGCGGGAATGGCGGGCATCGGCCTCCCCATTGATCAGCTTCGTTCTCAGGCTGGGGGGCGTAATCTCATGGATGTGGGCGTAAATGTCCTCAAGGGTAGGATACTGACTCAGTAATTGCACGGCAGTTTTCGGGCCAATGCCCTTGATACCGGGAATGCGATCGCTGGCATCGCCACAGAGGGCTTTATAGTCCACAATTTGCTCTGGCCAAACCCCCATTTTTTCCTTGACCTTGAGGGCATCAAAGGCCTCCAGACCCTGCTTGCGTTGGCCAAGGGTATTCCCCAGATACAAGACCTGTACTTGACCCTCGCGATCAATCAATTGAAAGAGGTCGCGATCGCCACTGACAATGGACACCTGCCATCCTTGGAGCCGCAGGCGATGGGCGACAGTACCAATCACATCATCGGCTTCATAGCCCGGTTGACTCAACAGGGGCAGACGCAGTGCCCGCAGCAATGCCTGCAGATTGGCAATATCGGTAATAAAGTCCTCTGGAGTTTCTGCCCGCCCCGCTTTATAGGTCTCATCGGCTGTGTGGCGAAATGTCGGTTCCCCCAAGTCAAAGGCAATGGCTACATGATCCACCTGCTGCTGATCCAAAATTTCCAGTAGCGTCTTGAGAAAGCCAAAACAAACACTAGTGGGAATCCCTGTAGAGGTGCGCAAGCCCCCCTCCCGCCCCTTACTAAAGGCGTAGTAGGCACGAAAGGCCAAGGAATGACCATCAATCAACAAGAGATTGGGGGCGGACATGGAAGCGTAAAGAGGACAGCTTTTCCATTATTCAAAAAATTCGGTCTAAAACCTCACCCCTGAAAATGCTGGTGTGTCAACGGCTAAAGTCACGGCGTTTTTGGCAGAAGGGCAAAGCCGCCAGCATTGCCAAGATGAGAATGCTTTGATCGCGCCAATGGCGTTGCACATCCACCGTAAACATATACCCTTGATCCTGCTGGAAGCGACTGATGATGCCCTGCGCTTCATTGATGGCGCGACTGCGCTGGCGATTCCACTCGGAGTATTTTACTTCCCACTCATCCATTGCCTCCTGATAGGCTTGCAGCCGTTGCAGATAGTCCTGGAGCGCCGCTGGATCATTGGGGGGATCGCCGGGGGACTCTGGCCGAGGCGGCGCGGGTTCATCCACTTCCGAGACATACTTGGAGCGGATACCGGGGAAGTTGCAGGTCTTAAAGAGACCGGGACCATAGCAAAGACAAAAATCCCGCTGCATCTCCTCGGTCATTTTTTCCCGCTCTTCCTCTGACTCGCGCCAACAGGGGTCATTGACAATGTCATCCCCCATGCCCGTGAGCTTCACCATTGCCTCAAAGGGCCACTTGATCACCGTCAGATGATTGATAATCTGTCCCGGCAACCCGAAGGAAGAAACAGGCTGAATACCACCACTAAAGATAATTTGCGGCACTAAAAACATCAGCACGAGTAAGGGCACAATGTTCTGGCTAGGGGCAAAGGCAGACACCAAAAGTCCCATCGCCATACCGCCGAAGATGGCAAGGGCAAGGGTGATGTACATGGCAAAAGTCACCCCCCCATCTCCCGGTAAGTCCACCGCTAGCTTTGTCACCGCAAGGTAGGTGGCCGCTTGATAAAGGGCCAGCCCAAGGGCGATCGCCACCTTGGAGCCAATGTAGGGCAACAGCCGCAGGCCAATCATCCGCTCCCGCCGATAAACCTCCACCTCCTTGACCAATTCCCGCATCGTCGTCATGGCACCAATCATCACAGCAATCAGACTGGTGACAAAAATCATTGTCAGTGATTGACCGGCATTCCCCGTTGCCGGATTAAAGAGATCCCGCTGCCAAGAAACAAAACTCAAACTCCCCAAGAGGGGGGCAATTAAGAGGGTCAGCAGCAGGTTACTGCGATCTTGGCCGAGAATTGTGAGATTGCGGCGGGTGAGAATGAGAAATTGTTGCCAAGGGGAGATTTTCGACTTAGGTTCACTGCTGCGAGGGGATTTGCCCTTGGTGCGCTGTTGACTTTCATCGGGCATGTGAGCCAGCACCTGCTGCCGCCCAACCACATATTCCTGATAGAGGCGCGATCGTCGGTAGGCTTCTTCTAGTTCTGCCGATGTCGGTGCGTTGGGGTTTTTCTCTTTGTCTAGGGCACGGTAGATGCCAGAGAAATCCTCGAGCTTGATGCCACTCAAGCGATCGCCAAAGGTAGCACGGAAATAGGGCAGCAGTTGATCGGGGGGACCAAAGTAGGCCAGCCGGCCGCCCTCTGCTAGATAGATCACCAGATCACACTCACGGAGATTTTGGGTGGCGTGGGTAATGATGAGAATCGTTCGCCCCTGATCCGCCAACTGCCGCAGCAAAAACATTAGGTCGGCTTCCGTGCCCGGATCTAAGCCAGAGGTAGCCTCATCGAGGAAGAAGAGACTGGGTTGCGTGAGCAATTCGGCACCAATACACACCCGCCGCTGCTGACCGCCACTGAGGCGGGAAATGGGCACATCGCGACGGTGGTTCAGTCCCAATTCCGTTAACACCTCTGTCACCCGCTGTTGGCGTTCCACTGGAGTTGTATCAGGGGGCATGCGGAGTTTTGCTGCGTATTCCAAGGCTTGGGCGATTGTCAGCTCCTCGTGGATGATATTTTTCTGGGGCACATAGCCCAATTGCGCTTGAAAAGCGTGATAGTTGCGGTAGAAATTTGTGCCATTTACCAGGACCGTACCCGTTGTGGCTGGCCGCAGTCCATTGAGGGCATCGAGGAGCGTTGACTTGCCACTACCACTAGGGCCCAAGATGGCCACAAACTCCTTCGGTAGGATGGATAGGGAAATATCATGGAGAATTTGTGTTCCCTTGCCCACCACCTTACTGAGGTTGATGGCATCTAGGCGCATGTGACCCGATTCGGCATATTGGGTCAGGGTTTCATCGACATTGAGGACAAGGCGATCGCTGCCAATGCGAATACTGTCCCCCACCCACAGCAGCGTCGGTTCCTTCACCTCACGGCCATTGACAAACGTGCCATTACTCGACCCCAGATCCGTGAGGAGGAAATCGCCACTGCGGCGCTCAATTTTGGCGTGGTGACGGGACACCGTTGGATGCTCAATCACCAGATCATTACTTGGATCCCTGCCAATCGTGAACGTGTTATATCCCACCAGCGAAATCGTCTTCACAGGGACGGTGGGTGCCGCATCGGCCTCAGGAATGGCAAGTACGGTTGCCGTGCTGGTCAAACGCAACTCCGTCGCGGGGCCAAAGACAACAGCATGGCGCTCTGTGTCAATGCGATCGGGCAACTGCTGCCCCACATAGGTCAGCGTGACAAATTCCGTCAGGGCATAACTCTCCCCGATTCCCAAATGCACATTCATTGCCGGTTGCGGGTCACTGAGATCCAGCACCTGCAAATGCTGATCCGCAAACCGTAATTTTAAGTGGCAAGGCAACAGTTCAGGGGTATCCACCACCACATCGCAGGCAGGATGGGTTCCCAAAAGTGTAGTTTGCTCCTGTAGCCCCCAGCGTTGTCGCCATGTTTTGGTGCACACTTCAATCACAGGGACTTCAGTATCTTTGCTGACCTCAGTGGCACGGGGTTGATAGTCGTGGTACTGCCAGATGAGGCGAAAGCGCACAGCAGAGTTGCCCAGCGTAATCCGGTCACCATCTTCGAGGGGAATGGAGGTATTGGGCACAACCGGTTGGCCATTGAGGTGGGTGCCCGCTTTACTGCCGAGATCCACAAGGTGAACTTGCCCGTCTTGCCACTCAAAGAAAGCGTGGTAGCGGGAGACGGAAATATCATTGAGGACAATGTCATTATCGGGGGCACGGCCGATTTTGAGTCCGCTGGCGGGTAGCTGGATGCCCTGCTCACTGACGGATTTGACCAGTTCTAACCACGCTGCTCGAGTCATGGTGTTGGCGTAAAGGGGGCTTGATGCCAGTCAGTTTACTGGATTCTGGCCAATCTGACAAAAGACGCCCGCCAAAGCGCAACAAGCGCAGAAACCCACATTTTTCCTATTGTGAGGATGGCACAGAAGGCGTCGGCAAATAACTCGCCACTTCTGACCATAGAAATTGCGCTTGCTCCCAGAGGCGATCGGGACCAATACCAAAAAAGATTTGCAATAGGAATACAATCAGGGCAATTTTAATTGCCGTACCGACAGTGACCTTGAGGACAGCAATCAGCCAGCGAAGCACCAACCAACTGATGGCGATCGCCCCCACAGTGATCAGAATTTCAGTGCCTGTCATCGGCGCACAAGAATATCTGGGCCGTGAGTATCGGTGCCACAGGTCTCTAAGAGCTGGTGTTCAACGGCCAGCCGGTGTACCAAAGCGGTTGTTTCTGGTGTGGATTCCCACGGATCAGGATTGCCGTAGCAATAGTAGGTTTCAACCCCATCAATCCCCCGTGCCACAGCAGCATGAATCAATTGTTCAGCGGGCAGACGATAGCGCGCCGGGTGTGCCAAAATCGCCAAGCCCCCTGCTTCATGGAGTGCCGCAATCACCCGTTCTGCCTGTGCTAACTCCCCTTCAGGGGCACTGCCCATTGCATAGAGATGCAGGATTGGGGCGTGGGGGTCAAAGCCATAACCCAGGATGTGTACCTCAGTGCCAAGGAGTTGAGCGGTGATTTCAATGCCTGTGTACACTTGGGGGCGATCGCTCCCCGGATAGGCCTCGACATAGGTACGTGCTTGAAAGTATCCTTCGAGGGCGTGGTGATCGGTAATGGCAAAACCCTTGAGACCGTGAATCATTGCCTGTTGCGCCACTTGCTGCGGTGTCAGTTGCCCATCGGACCAGATGGTATGGAGATGAAAGTTATAGCGATAGGGACAACTGGTTGCCGTCAACGTCCGAAAGAGACCACGGAGAGTCTCAGCCTGCGTCACCATCAGTGCAGCAAGGGTCATAGGCATTACCAAATCTTACGCTGTTACCTCTTTAATATAAACTTTCTTTAAGAAACTAGGGATAAAGATTCCTAATAGGGCGATTTATGCGGCTCGATGCCGTGTGCTAAGATATAAGTTGGCTCGGAATCATGCGATCGCAACGCCTAAACCTTGTCAGGTCCGGAAGGAAGCAGCAATACGGGATGCTTGTGATAGGCGTGATCTCCGGGTCACCCCCTTGAGAACTGTGAAGGATTCATGCCTGCCACTGCCCTTAGCCTCCCCCTCGATGAGATTCGGTACGATGAACGGGGCTTAGTGCCAGCAATTGTCCAAGACTATTTGGACGGCACCGTGTTGATGCTGGCGTGGATGAATCGCGAATCACTACAGAAAACCCTTGAGACCGGTCGCACGTGGTTTTGGAGTCGGTCACGGCAGGAATTGTGGGCGAAGGGGGAAACCTCTGGCCATGTGCAGTGGGTCAAAAGTATTCGCTACGACTGCGATAGTGATGCCCTATTGCTCACCGTAGAGCAGGTGGGACACATTGCCTGTCACACAGGGGAGCGCAGTTGTTTTCACCGCCACGGCGCCAAGGGCGAATGGATTGAACCGCCGCCGGCTGATACCCTCTCGCAGGTGTATGAAGTGGTTTGCCAGCGCCGCGATGTGCCCCAAGCCCAATCCTATACCTGTAGTCTTTTTGCTGCCGGCGATAACAAAATTCTCAAGAAGCTAGGGGAAGAAACCGTAGAAGTCGTCATGGCCTGCAAAGACGATGATCCAGAGGCGATCGCCAGTGAGGTGGCGGACCTGTTTTACCACACACTCGTTGCCCTTGCCTATCATGGGGTGGCCCTGCGGCAAGTCTATGAGCAGCTTCAGTTGCGGCGGCGCTAGTTGATTGCCGTTTTCCTTGTCAGCACTGGCTCAACGTCGCTACAGTGCTAGAGAGGGAAAGTTTACATAACTACACAAATGGCAAAGCAGGTTGTTGTCATTGGTGGCGGCATTGGGGGTCTGACCACAGCAGCGTTGTTGGCACGACGGGGCTATCGCGTTCAGCTTTTTGAGCAGGCAGCACAACTGGGGGGCTGTGCCTCAACCTTTCAGCGGCGGGGGTTTACCTTCGATGTTGGTGCCACCCAAGTGGCTGGCCTTGAGCCCGGGGGGATTCACGCCGCGATTTTTGCTGAATTGGAGATGCCCCTGCCGGCAGCGACCCCCTGTGACCCCGCCTGTGCGGTGTATCTGCCGCAGGAAACGACGCCCATCAATGTTTGGCGCGATCGCGATCGCTGGCAATTGGAACGTCAACGCCACTTTCCCGACAGTGAGCGATTTTGGCAAGGTCTCGAACAACTCTTTGCCATTAGTTGGCGATTTCAGCAGCGACAGCCCATTTTGCCCCCCCGCAATGGCTTTGATCTCTGGCAACTGGTGCAAGCCCTGCGACCCGATACGCTCCTCACGGTGCCCTTTAGCCTGATGACGGTGACTGATTGGATGAATCTCTGTGGTGTCGGGGGCGATCGCCGGCTGCGGCAATTTCTGGATCTCCAACTCAAGCTCTACTCCCAAGTAGATGCCAGTGAAACCGCACTCCTCTATGCCGCCACCGCCCTCTGTCTGTCCCAAGACCCCCACGGCCTCTACCATCTCCACGGTAGTATGCAGGTTCTCAGTGATTTACTCGCCAATGCCTTGCAGCGCGATGGCGGTCAAATTCACACCCGGCATTTGGTGCGTCACATTGAAGTCGAGCGGGGGCGTGCCGTCGCTATCCAAGTGGAAAGCCTGAAAACAAAAACCTTGGCGCGCGTTGAAGCGGATCACATTGTGGCCAACGTCCCTGCCCAAAACCTGCCCCAACTCCTTGGTGATGCCATTCCCACTGGCTATGCCCGCCGCCTCAAAACGCTGCCCCCGGCCGCCGGTGCCTTTGTGATTTACCTTGGCGTTCAAGAGGCCGCCATTCCCGAAAATTGTCCGCCCCACTTGCAGTTTCTCTACGATGCCCAAGGCCCGATTGGCGAAAATAACTCCCTGTTTGTCTCTGTGAGTCAGCCGCAGGATGGGCGTGCCCCCAGTGGCTATCGTACGCTGATTGCCTCCAGCTTTACTGAGCCGAATTTTTGGCGTCAGCCCGACTTAGACTATGCCGCCACCAAGGCGCAATACACCCAAACAGCCCTTGAACGTCTCGGGGAATTCTTTGATCTGCGACCTGAGTACATTGTCCACTGTGAAGCGGCGACCCCCCGCACCTTCTGGCGCTATACGGCGCGGCTGGATGGCATTGTCGGGGGCATTAGTCAACGCCTGAGCACCTTTGGCCCCTTTGGCTTGGCAACCCGCACCCCGATTCCCCACCTGTGGTTAGTGGGAGATTCCGTGCATCCGGGGGAAGGTACGGCCGGTGTCAGCTATGGTGCCCGTGCCCTTGTGCAGCAACTGCTCGCCAATGATGCCTAAGGGATTCCTATTTTGGTGAAAATCACTATAATAGAGAGACTCGTTACCAATTGCGAAAGGAACCCACTGCTTGTGTTTGCGACTCTTGCTGCCCCTCAACCGTCCCTACCCTTGGATTTGATTGCGGCCATCCAAGATCTGAAGCAGGAACTGAATGCAGTGATTCTAGCCCACTACTACCAAGACCCCGCCATTCAAGATGTGGCCGATTACATTGGTGATTCCCTTGGGCTGTCGCAGCAGGCCGCCAGTACCAATGCCGATGTCATTGTCTTTGCCGGGGTGCATTTCATGGCCGAAACCGCCAAGATTCTCAACCCCGATAAGCTGGTGCTGCTGCCGGATTTGGCGGCGGGCTGTTCTTTGGCAGACAGTTGTCCTGCGGACGCCTTTGCTGCTTTTAAGGCGCAATATCCTGACCATTTGGTGATTTCTTACATTAACTGCACTGCCGAAATCAAAGCCCTGAGTGACATTATTTGCACCAGCTCTAACGCAGTGAAAATTGTGCAGCAGTTGCCTGCGGATCAGTCCCTGATTTTTGCCCCCGATCGCAACCTTGGTCGCTATGTCATGGCACAAACCGGACGGCAGATGGTGCTGTGGGAAGGCAGTTGCATTGTCCATGAAACCTTCTCAGAGCGACGCATCCTCGAACTCAAGGCCGTCTACCCCACGGCTCAGGTGATTGCCCACCCCGAATGCGAAGAAGCGGTACTCCGCCATGCCGATTTTATTGGTTCGACAACGGCCTTGCTCAACTATTGCCAACGCCAAGATCACGATATCTTTATCGTTGTTACCGAGCCGGGGATTCTCCACCAGATGCAGCGGCGCAACCCAGAGAAAACCTTTATCCCTGCGCCCCCTCAGGATCAGACTTGCAATTGTAATGAGTGCCCCTTTATGCGTCTCAATACTCTAGAAAAACTCTATTTGTGTATGCGCGATCGCCAGCCCCAGATTCAACTGCCCGAAGACATACGCCTTGCGGCGCTCAAACCGATTCAACGCATGCTGGAGATGTC
>NZ_DVEH01000081.1 GCF_015295825.1 Thermosynechococcus sp. M98_K2018_005 | reverse complement strand
TTTTCTTTTTCTGGCGCAAGGGCTGGTTCAAAAGCACCACCAGCTTAGACTCCCTACAGACCGAACGCTAGTTCCCGAAAGGGTATAGAAACTTGCCCCTTGTCCATTGCGTCAAATTGGCTTAGGGTGGGAAAGCAAAGGGAGTACTTGATATGTAAAAATACTCACTTACAGCCCTTTTCCCAAGGATGGCACACGCTCAGAACCGTGAAAGCCACTATGGAAAAGGATTGCATCCCCCTAATGTATTCCATATTCAAGAAAAGGGCTGTACTTAATGCATAAGTTTCGGTGTGAGTTAGGTATTACATTGCGATCGCCACCCCTCTCCACAACTAAGGGATTGAATTTGGAGAGTTCACCTACTGCAATAGAGCATTCATTTAGGAGACTGTATGAAAAGATTGGCACACTTGGGTGTTTTGGCAGGGTTAGTGAGTAGCCTGTGGCTCGCACCCGCCATCAGCCGCTATGACATTGCCACTGCCTTGCCCGAAGAACAAGTGCTGCGGATCCTCAACAATGTGCCCGTTTTTATGATCACCAATGACAAGGGGGAACCGCTGACCTTTGAGATGCCCAATCCCCAAGATCAAAGCAAGAAAATTCAAGTTTTTACCTTCTTTATCAATCAGCAGGATGCCCAAACTGCCCTGAACACCATTAAAACCCAGCAGCCGGATGTGGGTCGTGTGGCTCGGGTCTCCGCCGCCGCCCTCAGTGGGGCGGTGAAAATTGCCCTCGAAAGCCAAAAAAATCCTGCCATTGGTGTGGACATTATCCCCTCCAGACCGCAACTGCAAGCAGCGGTGAATCTGCTCAAACAAAGTGGCGATCTCGTCGAGCGCGATGGCAAAATCCTCACCAAGGATGGTAGGCCGTTTATGGGCGGTACCCCCCTCTTTTTCCTGGCAGATAGCAAAACAGGCAACCCCATCGCCGTAGAAGCACAACTACGCGAAAACGGCCAGAACCGCACCCAGCGGTTTATTCCCTTTTACTTTGATAAAACCCAACTCCAACGGGAAGTGGATCAAGCCCGCCAGCAGCGTCCTGAATTGGCCAAGGATACCGGGATTCGCGTCGTGATGCTGGATAATTTGGTGGCAACCATGCTGAGCACCAACGATCCCGTGGCGGGTCAAATTCAACTGGTACAAACCCCTGAGGCGATTCAGTTTGCCATGCAACAGAGCGGTGGCAATAATGCCCAGCGACCGAATCAAGCGAATCAACCCGCGTCTCCCCAGCGCCCAAATCAACAGGGGGGAGGTCAAGGCACAAACCGCAACCGCTAAGATACACCCATGCCCTGGCGACGCCTGCTAGCGGGAATTCTGCTCCTTGGCTTCCTGTGGGGGTGTGCTCTCCCTCAAGTCCGAGCAGAGGAGCGCTTGTTTCTGAATGTCGGGGTGGAATTTCGTGGCGAAGTCCAATTAGCCGTCGGCAGCCAGTGGCAGAATACCGAGGTGGGGGGGCTGTCAGGTTTGACCTACGATCCGCGTCAACAACACTTCTATGCCATTAGTGACGATCGCCAGCAACCTCGGTTTTACACCCTCGAGATCACTCCCGAAACCATTGCCCCCAAGGGCGTGACCTTTCTCCGGCAGGCTAATGGTGAGGTGTATCCTCCCAACACTGCCGACACTGAGGGGATTGCGCTGACCCCTGAGGGGCACCTTATAATTAGCAGTGAAGGGGTAACGGCCACGGCTAGCCCCCCTTGGGTTCAGGAGTTTGAGCGCGCAAACGGACGAACCATCGCAGCTCTACCTATTCCCAAGTACTATCTCCCCAATGGTCAGCAGGGCATTCGCAATAATCTCGGTTTTGAGGCACTGACGCTTTCTCCGGCAGGGGATCGCCTATTCGTCGGCGTGGAATCTGCCCTTGCCCAGGATGTCCGCCCCAATATCCCTATATACTGCCGCCTGCTCCATTACCTGCGGGGGGATGTTGCTCCTGTTTTACTAGCAGAGCACCTGTATCCCTTAGATGCCTCAGAGGCAGGGTTTAATGGTCTTGTGGAGCTACTTGCCCTTGACAACGGTGGCCATTTTCTCAGCTTGGAGCGCACCTACAGTCCAGGCGTAGGATATGGCATCAAGCTCTTTGAAGTGTCCCTAGCGGGGGCGACAGATACCCTTGGCATGGCCACGTTACCGGTTGATCTGCGCACCATCCGCCCTGTGCAGAAACGGTTGATTTTGGATTTCAAGACGCTGGGGATTCCCCTCACCAATTTGGAGGGAATGAGCTTTGGTTCCCCCTTGGCCGATGGGGCGCGATCGCTCTACATCATTGGCGATAACAACTTTGATGGCAAAACGCCAACCCAAGTACTGATTTTTGCCTTGACCGCTAAACCTTAGGCTTCAACCGTCAAGAGTCCCAACTGAGCCAGCAGGCGATCGCCATCTACGTGCTCCTGCATCATTTGTTCGACGCATTTGACTTTGGCGATTTCATGGAGACGCACCTGACCAAAGGCACGATCCACAATTTCCACGGCTGTCAGGGTGTCTAAGTCCACCGAGAGGATGGGAATTTCTAACTCTTCGGCCCGGGCAAGAATCGCAGGGGAAGGCGGCAAATGCCCAGTGAGGATCAGACAGTGGGTGGAGGTTTCCAAGGCCGCCCATTGAATATCGGTGCGATCGCCCCCGGTAATTACCGCCATATTGTTCGCTTTACGGAAATACTTCAGGGCAGCACTGACGTTCATTGCCCCAATGGTGAGTTCTTCTACCAGCAAATCCAAGCGATCTGGACGACACAAAACTTCGGCATTTAACTGCCGTACCAATTCCTTGACACTGACACTGCGCAGCAACTGACTGCGGGGCAACATACCAAAAACTGGAATTTGGTGTGCCTCGAGATATTGACGAATGGCAGGCAAGGGTTGGGCTTCAGGTTGGGGAATATCGTTGATAATCACCCCCAATAGGCGATCGCCCAATTCCGACTTGGCTAGGAAAAGCGATTCCACCACCAAGGGGGACTCATAGCGCACCACCAGTAAAATTGGTGCATCCAACACCGCTGCCATCTGAGCTAACCCCAAGTCAAACAGCCGCCCCTCTGCCAATGTGGCTGGGCCTTCGAGGAGCACCAAGTCTTCACTGTTGATATTGTGATAGGTCGCTAGGGCTTGGCGATAATCCTGCTGATCTGTGCCCATGAGCCGCGCCTTGATGGCTTCTGGCGTCAGCGTGAGCAATGTCGGTCGCACATTCTCTAAGTTGAGGGTTTCCTGTAAAAAACTGACATCGGCTTCCGTGTCTTCACTCTCGGTAGCGGGTTGGTATGTGCCCAAGGGCTTACCATAGGCAATGCGCAGATGGCGATCGCGACAGAGCTTGGCCAAACCTAAAACCGTTGCAGACTTACCGCTATAGGGCACAATTGAACCAATTAATAAATGCTTTGCCACCGTTTAGTTACTCCTCCCGCAACCCCAACCCTGAACACGCTATCCTTAGTCAAGCCGTAACAGCTTACGATAAAAGGCTTTAGAAAAATCGGCAATACGATGTTTTTTATAGTTAATAATTACATCAATGAGATGATCCACCAGTTCAAACGTGGTGATGGACATTTCGTACTGTAGATCAGGAGAGTTATCAAAGGTCACCGTACAGCGGGATAAATCCGCCGGCAAATTGGCGATCGTCCACGTGGCAACAAAATCAACATTGTTACCGCCTTCAATCCCCCGTTGTCCCTCCAACTGTCCCAGACGGTAGAGGGCGATGCCCAAGGGCAGCAGCGGACGTTTCTCAGCACGCATATAGGGGGCAAAGATATTGACTTCGCGGGGGTTGGCAGGCTGAAGTTGATCGAGGGCGGTCATGCAAGCATCCTTGTGTATTCAGTCTCACCGAGTGCTGAAGTCTATTCTACAGGCAGAGCAGGTAGCACGGGCGTCTTAGCTCTAGTAGCGCATTTGGGTTTGGTAACATATAGTTAACATCACTAACGAGCACTGCCTATGGTTTTTGATCCCGGAAACGCTAATTTCTACCAGTCTTCTACGGATGATGGGCAGCCTAACCTGCTCCTGAAGTACCTGCAAAGCCAATCGCCAGAAGTTTTGACCCGTATTGCCCGTTCCGTCAGTCCAGAAATTCGCCAAATTATCAGCCAAAATGTCCAAGGTCTCGTGGGGGGCCTTCCCTCCGAGGATTTTAATGTTCAAATTGCCACTGATCGCGACAACCTGGCGGGGTTATTGGCCTCAGCCATGATGACGGGGTATTTTCTGCGCCAGATGGAGCAGCGCATGGAACTGGAAATGAGCCTCGGCGATCTACCTATGCCCTAGGTTCTACCAACATACTTGATGTGAGTCTTGCTTGTGTCCGATCCTTGGCAACAGTTTAAGGCACTGCCTTGGCGATCGCTGGTGCCCACAGGTCTTCTCGTTGCCCTGCTTGCAGCGCTGTTTGATACGGGGCTTTACTATATTGCCGATGCCGTTGCATCTGTCCGCGAAGCGTTGATCCTCCTGCTTCAGCCTCCTTTGGTTCTCCTAGTCCGCCTTGGTCTGAGCATTGGCCTTGGAATGGTGGCGCTGATCTCTTTGGAGGTATGGTTTAACCCAGCGCCTATCCGTAGCGGCACCCTGTGGGCGTTATTTCTGTGTGTCCTTATGGCCAGTGTGGTCTTGAGCTTTTTTGGCGGCACCTTGGGACTGCGACCCCTATTTTTCCCCTTGACCGATGTGTTCCTCATTGGCACAGCCGTGGGGATTTTCTGGCAAGGTCGTCGCTACTGGCGGTATTAATTGGCTTCCTCAAGACGAGACGCGGGGAGCTTCGGAACGACAGCACTAATCTCAGGATTGAAGGTGGCATCAAAGGCATCAGCCCCCTGAAACAAATACCATACGGCCTCAATCACACAGGCAATGCGAGCAATGCTCCCCAGAGAACCGTAGGGCACCGTCGAAAAGAGTAGCCCCAGCATTAGGTAAACCCCACCCCACAGGGGTTGGCGCAAATAAAACTTATGGAGTCCGGGAAGAAAGATGCCGGCCAAGGCTAAGAGAATGGCGATCGCGCGATTACGGTAGTTCATTATTGCTCACTGTACAATGCGATACTCAGTTAATCTTTAGCACAACGCAACCTCGAGGAATCTAGATTGCCACCATCACTATCTGTTGCTGTCTTTATTTGCCTGGAATGGCAACCTCATGCCGGGGGACACGTCAAATGTTGGGAACGTTTTGCGGAAGCTGCCAGCCACTACCCAGACCGCATTGACCTGACCATTTACTTCCTTGGTGCAAAACAGCAAACCCTGGAGGTAGCGGCCAATGTTCGCTACCAATTGCTACCGCCGCAGTTCAGCACGCACTCACTGGAAATGATGCGCCAAGGGGCAGGCATGACCGATGTGGCTCCCTTGCACTGGGGATTGCGCCGTTATTTACCGCAACATCAGGTGTTTCACATTACGGATACCTTTAGCTTTGCTCAAACAGTGCGCCGCTTTTGTCGCCAGCACCATCGTCCTTTGCTCAGTTCGATTCACACAGATTTGCCCTTACTGACCCGCACCTATTCACGGGAAATTATTTGGCGCATGAGTGGCCGCAGTTGGGGACGAGAATTTTGGCGCTGGCTATGGCTGGAGAAATTGCAAGTGGATCAGTGGTTTGGTTGCCAAGCCGAACGTAAATTAGCGAGCTTTATGCGTGCTAGCGATCGCGTCCTAGTCTCGCGGCAGCAGGATGCCGATTGGCTGCTCACGTTTTTGCCCCCTGAGCGGGTGGCGTGGTTTCAGCGGGGCATCGATCGCGATCGCTTTCATCCGCGATTTCGCAATCCCCAATGGCTACGGGAGCAGTATCACCTGCCAGAGGTGCCGATCATGCTGTTTGTCGGTCGGGTGGATGCCAGTAAAAATGTCCTCCTGTTGGCGCGGGCGGCTCAAGTGTTAGCTCATCGAGGAAAGGCATTCCATGTGTTGATTGTAGGCGAAGGGGCACAGGCTACCCTTGTCAAAGACCTTTTGGGCGATCGCGTCACCCTCACAGGCAAGGTACCCCAAGAAAAATTAGGGGCAATTTATGCCAGCAGTGATCTATTCGTCTTTCCCTCAGAGTCGGAAACAGGCCCCAATGTGGTGGTGGAGGCACGGGCGGCGGGATTACCCGTCGTTATTTCTGGTTTTGATGGCGGACGCAAATATGTCCAAACCTCAGGAGAGGATGGGGTAGTGGTTTACAGTCGCGACCCCCAAGATTGGGCAGCCGCTATCACCCCGCTGTTAGACGATGCCCACTATCGCCAGCGGATGGGGACACAGGCACACCAGATCACCCAAGCGACGTGCCCCACATGGCAGGACGCCTTTGAGCAGAGCATTTTATGCCAATGGGAAGCGGTTGCCCAAGCCTACGGCTGGCCTCAAAAAGACTGATCCTCTAGAAGGGCTTCTAAAATCAAGGCCATATGAGTCCAGTGGGTTCCCCCCTGACAAAAGACAATATAGGGTGGACGCAAAGGGCCATCAGCAGACAGTTCCGAGGTGCTGCCATCAATAAACGTGCCCCCAGCCATCACCAGATCATCGGCATAGCCGGGCATTGGCGCGGGTACGGGATCAAGATAGGCACCCACGGGGGAGTAACGTTGCAACGTGCGGCAAAAGGCAATCAGCTTTTCAGGACTGCCCAATTGGATCGCTTGAATGACATCGCGGCGGGGGGCGAGGGGGGCAGGGTTGACAGGATAGCCCAGTTGATCAAAGACATAAGCCAAAAGATGGGCACACTTGAGGGCTTCGCCGACCATTTGCGGTGCTAAGAACAGTCCTTGAAAGAGCAGACGATGTTGATCAAACGTGGCACCCCCTTCGTAGCCAATTCCGGGTGCCGTGAGGCGATAACTAGCCTTCTCAATGAGATCAGCGCGTCCGGCTAAATACCCCCCCGCTGTGGCGAGCGTGCCGCCGGGATTTTTAATCAAAGAACCCGCAATCAAATCAGCGCCAACATGGGGCGGTTCTTGGGTCTCGACAAATTCGCCGTAGCAATTATCCACAAAACAAACGACATTGGGATTCTGCCCCTTGATCAGTTGGATCATTTTGCCAATGTCCTCAAGGCTAAGGCTCGGACGCCATGTATAGCCACAGGAACGTTGAATGAGCACCATGCGGGTTTGGGGTTGGACACAGGTGGCGATCGCCCCCCAATCGGGTTCGCCCGTGCTCAGGAGCGGAATCTCGCGATAGTGAATACCAAAGTCCTTGAGGGAGCCTTGGCCATGACCCCGCAGGCCAATCACCTCTTCTAGGGTGTCGTAGGGGGCACCCGCAAGGGAAATCAGTTCATCACCAGGGCGCAGCACACCAAATAGCGCAGTGGCGATCGCGTGGGTACCAGAAACAAATTGCACCCGCACTAAAGCCGCCTCAGCCCCCATCACCTGTGCAAAAACGCGATCGAGCACCTCGCGCCCCAGATCTCCGTGACCATAGCCCGTCATGCTACTGAAGTGATGCACCCCCAGCCGCTGCTGACGAAAGGCTTCCAGAACCCGATCCAAATTTTCCTTGACGCGGCCATCAATTTCCGCAAAGGTGGTCGCAAGTGCCCCTTGGGCAGCAGTTACAAGTGGAGTTTTCACGTCGAGACCAATGATTGAGCAAAGATAGTTCTAAACTAACGGCTGAGTTTTGGTAGGATAAATCCGTCCTCGCCACTGCTTCGGGCGCTGCCAAGAGGAGAGGGTAATTCGCAGGGCTGCTAGGGGATCCGCAAGGGGGGACAGCCAAAAGAGCCAGTGCCCTTGACCTGTCTGCCAATCATAGACAGGGGCGATCGCCAGCGTCATGCCCCAGCGGATCAGCACCAGGAGACCATTGAGCAGTGTCGCCATCTCTAGGGGCGGGGTGGGAGTCGTCACTGCCAGTGCCATCAAGCCCAAAACCAACAGGGGCAACGGTAATCCCTGTACTGCCCAGAGGAAATAGGCATCGCCCCACACTTGAGCGACTGGGGTTGCGTCCTTGAGGTCGAGCGATCGCCCCCATTCTCGCCAGGTTTCCGCCATCCCTTCATACATCCGCACCTTCAGTACCTTTGAGCCATCCCGAAAGGCCACCCGTGCCCCCATGGCCGCTATGGCTCGCACCAATGTGACATCATCACAAAAGGAAGAAGCGGCAACTTGGTAGCCGCCCATTGCCTCGAGGCGCGATCGCCGAATCAGCAGGCACTGACCATTGGCGAGAATCCGTGCGGGCTGCGTTTCCACTGGACGCGCTGCACCAAAGCGATAAATCAAGGTTAAGAGCAACGCTGGTTGCAGCCACCATTCGCCCCCCGTCTTGAGGATAAAGCGGGGTGAGAGGGAAATGAGATCCAATTGCTCCCGCTGCGCCGTCTCCAAAAGGCTAGCCACAAGGCCGGGCTGCGGTTGTGTATCGGCATCAATCCCTAAAATCCATTCACTCTCAGGATGGGCACGACAAAAGCCCGTATGTAATGCCCAAGGCCGCCCCACCCACCCCGGCGGTAAGGGAGGATCAAACTCCAGTCGCAGACGCGGATCGCGGTGTTGCGCTGCCCGCACAATCTCAGCCGTGCCATCTTGGGAGTGACTATCGACAATGAGAATTTCCCGCACCTCGTAGCCTTGACGCATTAAGCCCTCTAAACAGGGTTGCAACCGCTGTGCCTCATTGAGAGTGGGGACAACAATTGACACTTTGGCTAAGTTTTCTGGGCATGAGGGCTGGGGGATCAAGGGGGCAGGGCGTCGCCAACCTAACCCTAAACGGGCGATTAAAACAGCCGCCCAAGGTGCCTGTGCCACGATCGCGCCGCTGGCGATCGCTGCTAGCTCAACTGCAACGGTACTCAACGTTCTTCTGCCTCGTTGTCTGATGGGGAATTCGCTGGCAGCGGGGTATCCGACAGCTTCAGCCGTTTAATCGGTAAATTGGCAATCAAGGCCGTTGTCCGCTGATCTGACTCTAGGGAAACCGCTAGCCCCTCCGTTTCTAGCTCCACATAGCGGGAGACCACCTCTAAAATGTCTTGCCGCAGATTGTCCAAAATTTCTGGCGTCAGCGCCGTGCGATCGTGCGCCAAGACAAGCTTCAAGCGCTCTTTGGCAGTGGTGCGACTGGGAGGAGTGCGCGTAAACAGCCGCTCTAGAAGTTCACTGATCATCCCTTTGCCCCAAACAAGCGTCGAATCCGGCTGAATAATCCCCCGCTTACCGCCTCTAAATCGAGAAACTCAACCTTTTCCCCCTCCAAACGACGGGCAATATTCATAAAGGCCTGCCCAGCGAGTGACGGCGACTCTGCCAAGACCAAAGGTTCCCCCTTATTAGTGGAAACAATCACCTTCTCATCCTCAGGGACAATGCCAATCAGGGGAATAGAAAGAATTTCTTGGACATCTTCGACGGACATCATATCGTTGGCAGCCACCATTGCGGGGCGTAGGCGATTCAAAATGAGATGGTTATTGCGAATGCGGTAGGCCTCCAGCAGGCCAATCACGCGATCGGCATCCCGCACTGCAGCAATTTCTGGGGTGGTCACCACCAAGGCTTCCTGAGCGGGAGCAATGGCATTGCGGAACCCCGCCTCGATTCCTGCTGGACAATCAATGAGCACGTAGTCATAGTGCTTGCTCAGGGCTGAAGCCAACTGTCGCATTTGCTCTGGGGTAATGGCATCCTTATTACGGCTTTGGGCGGCAGGCAGCAAGACCAGTTTATTGAGGCGCTTATCCCGCACAAGGGCTTGATCCAAGCGACACTGCCCCGTCAGCACATCAATGGCAGTATAAACCACCCGATTTTCCAAGCCGAGTAGTAGGTCAAGGTTGCGCAAGCCGAAATCTGCATCAATGAGCACCACCGATCGCCCGAGTTTGGCCAAAGCAACACCAATATTGGCACTGGCGGTTGTTTTCCCCACGCCCCCTTTACCCGAGGTAATGACAATCGTGCGCCCCATTGAACTCCCTAGGAATTGGCTTACTAGAATAGATTATCTCAAGGTGCCTTGGATACAGCGAGGGCTCGCCCCCAAGTATAGGCAGGGGCAATCTGAATCCCTTGGTCTGTGGCGTAGGCCACCTCTGGGTAAGGCGGGTTTGGCGGATCCGGTGTCCGCGCCAGTAGATCAGCAATCCGTAACTGTGTAGCTGCCATTTCGAGGGTCATAATCCGCGCCCCTAGATGACCCTTAGCACCTGCGTGGGCAATCCCCCGTAAGCGTCCCCAAACGATAATATCTCCGGCGGCAATAATGCTGGCACCGGCATTGACATCGCCAACAATGATCACACTGGCATCATGGTGAATTTCCATCCCCGATCGCAGGGTTGTTTTCAAGTAGAGGGGATTGGTAGTGGGTTCTGGGTCAGGATCGGTCTCCTTGGCCAGTAAGGGCGGCAGTACCCCCTGTTGGACACTGTAGCCAAGGGTAGCAGCGGCGATCGCCGTCTGGCGTCGTTCCGTAATAATTTTGTCCAGTCGCAACTGATGCTCGCTGAGGGCTTCGGCCAACTGTTGAAGCTGTGACTGATCTAAGAGCCGCTGTCCACAGGCACAATCCACGGGTAAGGTCTCTGACCAGAGGTGTTCTTGACCGACAAGGTAGAGTTGCAACTGTGGCCACAGATCAATCCAGTCTAAATCGGGGGGTAATGTGAGTCGGTAGCGCCCTTCACCGTGTTCTAAAGCAAGGCCACTGACAATCGGTGTACTTTGCTCAACTTCAGGGGTCGCCTCAGGGCTTTCAGTCTCTTCCGAGGCAGGTTCCTCTACAGGGGTTGACTCCGCCTCACTCATGGTTTTTCCACCCGCAGTCGCTGTGTAATCAAGACCATGCCCGTATCCCGAATTAAGGCCACAGAGACCCAACGGTTGCCGGGTTCTTGGGGGGCACGTCCCACCTTAAAAATGCCACCCGCAGAGAGAAGTTCCAGTTTCACGGAGCTGGGATTGGCGTAGGTTTGGGCATTGATGGGCTGGTCGCTGGCAGCGCCAAGGAGAATCGCATTGCCAATGGGTTCTTGAACAATGGCATCAAGGCTAAATTCCTCACCCGTACGCACCGCTTGGGGGAGTGAAAATTGAACCGTGGGCGGTGTTGTACCAATGGTGATCGTGGTTTTTTCGTTGGTAATGTCTTGGCGGATGATTTTGCCATTGCGGATGACTTGGGTGGCTTGCAGATTGCCACGAATATTTTGCGGGCGATCGCTGGTGCCGCCCGTACCTTCAATGGTGGTGCTAATGTCTAAAATCCAATCATCGCCCCGCTGTTGCCAACGGTTGACGGTTGTACGGTAGCGGATATCGCGATAGGGTTGCCAAAATGTCGGCAGTTGTTTGCGCAATATCTCAAGGGTGAGACCATCCCCTGTTTTGAATTCAGGGTCATAGAAGGCCAAGACGGCGTCTAAATTCTTTTGACTAGCGGCTGTATCCAAGCCATTGACCACTGACTGCACCGATTGCGGCAAGGCAGCCGGAGTAGCTTGCGCTAGGGGAGCCGCCCAAGTTCGTTCCGTCACACCTCCACAAATTGCTGCCAAGCCAAGGGCTGAAACCAGAAAATAGCGACGCATTGTGAACCGCCTTTGCTCCTAGGGTCTATTCATCATCAAAATTGGCGGAGTTATCTTGCTCGTCAGTGGGGGGACGATCCAAGGGTTGATAGGGCACATACTCACTGCCATCAGTGGTGGCTTCGGGACGGGGAGGGGGGGGACGGCGACGGGTGGGGCGATCGCTCACTACAGCGGTTTCGGTGGTGGGTGGCGGGGGACGGCGAGTAGGACGGCGCGTTGGCGGCGGTGGAGGATAGGGTTCATCGACGATCTCATCTGCTGCTGGTGTGGTCGGTCGCGGACGCCTTGAAGGGGGACGCCGTACACTGGGACGGCTGGGGGGTTCAGGACGGGGCGGGCTACTGCGGCGGGTATCTTCCACATCCTC
Source organism: Thermosynechococcus sp. M98_K2018_005 (assembly GCF_015295825.1). Taxonomy (GTDB): domain Bacteria; phylum Cyanobacteriota; class Cyanobacteriia; order Thermosynechococcales; family Thermosynechococcaceae; genus Thermosynechococcus. The sequence continues at coordinate 6,375 of NZ_DVEH01000081.1, read as the reverse complement.
GTCTTCATAGCGCGATCGTGACACATCACGGCTACCGCGGATTCGCCGCAGGGGTGGGTACTCCTCCTCTTCTTCCTCATCGTAGGGTTCGAGTTCCTCTATTTCTGCACGGTAGGTGTAGCTGCGGCTCACGGGTCGCTCTTCATCCACAATCGGAGTATTTCGCCGCGCCTGCTCTGTGGCTATCCGCCGCAAACGAATACTTTCGTAAGCAAAAAAGGCAGCGGTGCCCGTCAGCAGAAACTGGCCAAAGAGCAGAATCGGATCAAGGCGCCATCCTTGGAAAAAGAGAATCCCACCGCACAGGAGAGCCACTGCGGCAAAGAAAATATCATGATCTCGCGCTAACTCTGGCTGAATCGAGCGCAGAAAATAGAGGAGCGCCCCAGCAACCGCTAGGCCAATTCCCAAAATGCCAGCAGGCCCAAGCCCGACATTAACAATTTGACCAAGGAGAGGGGAGAAGGAAAGATAAGTCATTTAACCCATTGACTGAAGGGGAAAATAAAACCGAGAGCCATAGCCTTGTGGCCATGACCCCATTGTAGCGACAATGCGCAACTGCACCCGTTGGTCTAATGCCTAGGAAGAACGCTGCACTTTGTCAATTTGGCTGATGGTGATCAGGGCAATAAAGGTGAGACCCAAAACCACAGCTCCCGATACCAAACCAATAAAGAAACCTTTGAGGGAAGGCGTAATCGTCAACAGTAGAGGGTATGCAGAGTGGATCATGGCTGTTGCTCGCAGGTCAAAGTGAACACTAGGATTTTAACAAAATCTGGCTTCGCTGCTCATTAGACCCCGTGCCGCCAAGCTCGTAGTCGCGTCAGCAGCCGTTGCTGAAGGCCTTCCCAAAACGCAAAGGAAAAGAGTCGTTGGGGGGGTTCTCGCGGTACCAAGCCAATATTGGCACCAACGGGTCTAAGCGATCGCCCCATGGCCATCGCCGCTTCGCGAGCCTCTTCTTCAGGATGAATAAACGTGAGGGTGGGAGCGGGTAACCAACGCGCCAGTTCGCAGTAGCGATCGCGGGGATGATTTTTTACTTGTCCCTGCACCACCAACGTCGCCGATTCACCACCATCCATCGCTGTTGCATCAGTTACGCCCTGCTCTAGTAAAAACGCCTGAAGTTGGGGAAACGAGACTCCTGGCGAACCACCATTGCCCCGCCCATCGCTGACGACGAAAATATATTCATTGCCCCGTCTGCCAAGAATCGCCTTGGGGGACGTGCGATCGCTCCCATCAACGGGTAGCTTGCTGCCGTCTTCCAAAAGTTGCTGCGAGCCACTGACCACATTAAAGGGCTGCTCTGGTAACCTACCGCGATAAAACTCAATCCCTCCTTGAGCAGGAAAATTCACCACTCCTGAATAGCCCCCCTCATAGGGACGCACCACCTGACCATTCACGATGTAGGCTCCGAGAACCCCCGCTGGAATCGTGCCTCGACCGCTCAAGCATGTTTGCCGCAGTGCTTGGTAACTAATGCCCTCAGGATGGGACTCCCCCATGATCCATTTTTGATAATCCTCAAAAGAGGACAGGGATTGAGCATGCAACCAGCGGAAAAAATTGGTATTCATCGCTGCCACAGCTCCCGTCCGCCGCGCAAAAGCCGCTGTCGTTTCTAGATAGGTATCTTGGCCATTGGGGGCAGGTTCTGTCATGACCACCCGATAGTCTGCCATCGGCGCAGCCACCATATAGACTTGCGTTTGATCCACTCTATGGGTCGAGTACTGAAGAGTGGCTAATGAGACGCCACTCCAAGGCAGCCCACTCAGCATTTATATTTCCTCCGGCCCAGCCTTCAGTCTCGGTGCGCTATCTTTAGGACGCAAAAACAGATGATTCTGTCCCCAAGCTGCTTTAAGGATAGTGAATAAATCCACATAAATCTTTAGGTTCTTTTAACCCACATCCCTGGGGAATCTGCCTAGGATCAGGGTGGGATTTTTCTGGACGCTTTGGCACCATGGAACAAATACCCGCTTCAATTTGGACACTCACCGCTGGCGTTGTTGTCACCCTGATTAGCTTTTGGGTTGGACATCACCATGGCCTGCTGCCGGAACAGGCCTCTGAGCAGGCTCCCCTGGTGGATAACTTCTTTGACATTATGCTCACAATTGGTACCGCTCTCTTTTTGGTGGTACAGGGTGCCATCATCCTCTTTGTGATTCGCTATCGCCGCCGTGCCGGTGAGGAAGGGGATGGCCTACCCGTAGAGGGCAACTTACCCCTAGAGGCCTTCTGGACAGCAATTCCTGCCCTGATTGTGATTTTCCTTGGTATCTACAGCGTGGATATTTTCCAGCGCATGGGGGGACTAAATCCGGGGGATCATGCCATGCACTCAATGCATACGCCCAAGCCGGCGATGGCGGTTGTTGCCGAAGCCCCCTCCAAAACCACCAGCGATGCAACTGCCCTCTTAGCAGCAGCGCCAACCCCTGAAATTGGCATTGGTGCCAGCCCTGATGTTCAAGGCAAGGCCCCAGACGTAGTGGTGGATGTGACAGGTATGCAGTATGCGTGGATTTTCACCTACCCCGACAGTGGCATTGTCTCCGGCGAATTGCATATCCCAGTGGGCAAGGATGTCCAATTAAATCTCTCCGCTCGGGATGTGATCCATTCCTTTTGGGTGCCCCAGTTTCGCTTGAAGCAGGATGCGATTCCGGGTGTGCCCACTGAACTGCGCTTTAAGGCCACTAAAGTTGGCACATACCCCGTCGTCTGTGCTGAACTCTGTGGTGGCTACCACGGTGCCATGCGCACACAGGTGATCGTGCATACTCCGGAGGATTTTGAAGCGTGGCGCAGTCAAAACCAAGCGATCGCAACGGCTCCAGTGATCCCCTCCCTGAGCGATCGCCATGTCGAGGAGATGGGCGTCACCCCGCAATTGGTGGCGCAAGTAGAAGCAATGACCCACCACCATTCTCCGGCAAAGCTTTAGTTTTCTTCCTACTGTTGCATTCTTGAGAGAGTTATGGCACAAGCACAACTGCCGCTAGATACCCCCTTGTCGCTCCCTGAGCATCCCAAGGCGTGGAAGTGGTACGACTATTTCACCTTCAATGTTGATCACAAGGTGATTGGCATTCAATACTTGGTCACCGCCTTTATCTTTTATTTGATTGGCGGGCTGATGGCGGTGGCGATGCGCACGGAGCTAGCAACGGCAAATTCCGATTTCCTTGACCCGAATCTCTACAACGCCTTCCTCACCAACCACGGCACGATTATGATTTTCCTGTGGGTTGTGCCGGCAGCGATCGGGGGCTTTGGCAACTACTTGGTGCCCTTGATGGTGGGGGCACGGGACATGGCTTTTCCCCGCTTGAATGCCTTAGCCTTTTGGCTGAACCCGCCGGCCGGGGCATTACTCCTAGCCAGTTTCCTGTTTGGCGGTGCCCAAGCGGGTTGGACCTCCTATCCGCCTTTGAGTACGATCACGGCCACCACTGCCCAGAGTATGTGGATTCTGGCGATCGTCCTTGCGGGCACCTCCTCGATTATGGGATCGGTGAATTTCATCGTCACCATCTGGAAGATGAAAGTGCCCAGTATGCGCTGGGATCAATTGCCCCTCTTCTGTTGGGCAATGCTAGCGACCTCTCTGCTGGCTCTAGTGTCAACTCCTGTGCTGGCGGTGGGGCTGATTTTGCTGCTGTTTGATATTAACTTTGGCACCTCGTTTTACAAACCCGATGCCGGTGGGAACGTTGTCATTTACCAGCACCTTTTCTGGTTTTACTCTCACCCGGCAGTGTACCTGATGATTTTGCCGATCTTTGGCATTATGTCTGAGGTGATTCCAGTTCATGCCCGTAAGCCCATCTTTGGCTATCAGGCGATCGCCTACTCCAGTTTGGCCATCTGCTGCGTGGGCCTCTTTGTGTGGGTACACCACATGTTCACCAGCGGTACGCCCCCTTGGATGCGGATGTTCTTCACGATTTCGACGCTGATTGTCGCGGTGCCCACAGGAGTAAAAATCTTTAGTTGGGTCGCCACCCTCTGGGGCGGCAAAATTCGCCTCAACAGTGCCATGCTCTTTGCCATTGGCCTACTGTCAATGTTTGTCCTTGGTGGCCTCAGTGGTGTGACCTTGGGGACTGCCCCGGTGGATATTCACGTCCACGACACCTACTATGTGGTGGCACACTTCCACTACGTGCTCTTTGGTGGTTCCGTGTTTGGTCTCTATGCGGGGATTTACCACTGGTTCCCCAAAATGACGGGACGGCTCCTAGATGAGCGACTGGGAATTCTGCACTTTATCCTCACCCTCATTGGCACCAACCTCACCTTTTTGCCAATGCACGAGTTGGGACTCAAGGGGATGCCACGGCGAGTGGCCATGTACGATCCGCAGTTTGAGTCGATTAATCTCATTTGTACGATTGGCGCCTTTGTCTTGGCCTTCTCAATTATTCCCTTCCTGATTAACATCATTTGGAGCTGGAATAAGGGCAAAATTGCGGGTGATAACCCTTGGGGCGGTCTTAGCCTAGAGTGGACGACCAGTTCGCCGCCGCTGATTGAAAACTGGAAAGTGCTGCCTGTGGTCACCAAAGGTCCCTACGACTACGGCATTGAGCAGCGTAAGGGAAGCACCGATGAGGATGATGACGAGAAGGAGTAGGACACCATGCAAGGTACTGTTGACTCCCAAGCGACGGCCATAGCCGTTGATCATGCCCATGAGCACCCTGATTTTCGGGTTTTAGGGTTACTGGTCTTTTTGATTTCTGAATCCCTGATGTTTGGTGGCCTCTTTGCGGCCTATTTACTCCTGCGGGGCATGCATGAGCAGTGGCCACCGGAAGGCACTGAGGTGGAACTTCTTGTGCCCACCATCAACACCATCATCCTTATCTCCAGTAGCTTTGTCATCCACTACGGCGATGTTGCCATCAAAAAGGATGACGTTCGCGGCATGCGCAAATGGTATTGGATCACGGCGGCCATGGGGGCGGTGTTCTTGAGCGGTCAAGTTTATGAGTACCTCACCCTCGGCTACGGCCTGCGTACAAATGTCTTTGCCAACTGCTTCTATGTGATGACGGGCTTCCACGGCCTCCATGTCTTTGTCGGCATTTTGCTGATTTTGGGAGTGATCTGGCGATCGCGCCGCCCCGGACATTACAACGCCCACAAGCATACAGGGGTGGCCATGGCAGAGATTTACTGGCACTTTGTGGATGTGATTTGGATTATCCTCTTCACACTGCTGTATATCCTGACTCGCTTTTAGGGACAGGTCTTGAACTGGGGCGATCGCGGATCAAAGTTGCACTGATAGACTACAGGTGCTTGCCAACTCAAGGGAATTTCCAAGAGGTCACGGGTACCTGTAATTCCCTGCAAGAGGAAAAGAACAAGGGCAAGGGAATTCAAGCCAATATGAATCCGCCGCCACGTCAGTGATCGATCTTGGTAAATCTCTCGCACAATGGCCACAGAAAAAATCATCAGCATCACAGCCGCCAAGCCAAAGTAAAAGTGGGAAACCCACCACTCGTCATCACGGCGAAAGACCCCCGGCTGAAAGGCCAGAATGATCACCCCCATCCCTGAGAGCGTGGCAAAAACAGCACGCCATAGCTTCGATTGAGCGCGATAGAGAAGCACGGTTGCTGCAATAGTGACAATAAACATCAACGCCACGAGGACAACAGAGAGCGGTTGCAGTGTCTGATTCTCCGCCTGCATCAAGAAGCCCTGAAATCCAAACACGACTGAATAGGCCAAGGCGACCATTGTGATACCAATGACGGCAGCGGCTAAGAGATTGCCCAATTTCACGTGCAAACTGCCGACTGTGGCAGGAATTGAGGTGGTGTCTTTGAGGCGACGCTGCCGCGTTTGCAGGGCAAAGAAGGTCGTGATACCAATCACGGGAAAGACAAATGTGCAGGCCAAGATGGGATGCAACAGCAAGATGATGTCTTTAAGGTTGAGAAACATACTGGCTAAGAACGATAAGGCCAATTTTAAGGTAACGAATCTAGGGGCGGGGCAAATCAAAGAACAGCACTTTTGTCAGTAAGCCAATGGTGGCCACCAACAGGGTCACTAGGAATCCCCAAAGCCGTGCATCTGTGCTCGCTTGTCGTTTAGAAATGTCCTGCAATGTGGACTTTACCGTATCAATCTGCTGCCCTAACTGTACTTCTGTGGAATTGATCCGCTGCTCAAGTTTGGCCTCTACAGCATTCATCTGTTGTTCCAGCTTGGCTTCGACGGCATTGATCCGCTGTTCGAGCTTGGCCTCTACAGCATTCATCTGTTGTTCCAGTTTGGCTTCGACGGCATTGATCCGCTGTTCGAGCTTGGCCTCTACAGCATTCATCT
>NZ_DVEH01000084.1 GCF_015295825.1 Thermosynechococcus sp. M98_K2018_005 | reverse complement strand
GAACGGTGCATCTGCTGCAACAGCACCCTGAGCGCCTTGAGTATTGGCATCAGCAGTTCCCCCATATTCTGGTGGATGAGTACCAAGACACCAACCGCACCCAATACGATCTCATTCGGCTATTGGCCACCAATGGCACACCCCCCCAGCAGTTTCAGAATTGGAGCGATCGCTCAATTTTTGTTGTGGGCGATGTGGATCAGTCTATTTATTCGTTCCGCTGTGCTGATTTCACTATCTTGATGGATTTCCAGAAAGATTTTGGCGATCGCCTGCCCGATGACGATAGCCGCACAATGATCAAGCTAGAGGAAAACTATCGCTCCGTTGCCAACATTGTGCAGGCCGCCAATCATCTCATTAAGCATAACAACGAACGCATTGATAAAGTGCTGCGTCCCACCAAAGGAGAAGGCGCCCCCATTCACTGTGAGTGTTGCAACACCGAAACCGATGAAGCCGATTTTGTTGCCCGCAAAATCAAAGCCTTGGGCAGTCAATCCCTCGAACCCCAGTGGGGACGGTTTGCCATTCTCTACCGCACCAATGCCCAATCTCGTCCCTTTGAGGAGGCCTTAGTTCGCGCCAACATTCCCTACACCGTGGTCGGCGGCCTCAAATTCTATGAGCGCAAGGAAGTCAAGGATATTCTCGCTTACCTGCGGCTGCTGCAAAACCCCCAAGACACCCTGAGTCTGCGGCGAATTATCAACGTGCCACCGCGCGGGATTGGCAAAACCAGTTTGGATCGCCTCAGTGACGCCGCCCATATCCCTGGCATTTCCCTGTGGGACTTAATTGCCGATACCGAATCCATGACGCCCTTGGCCGGGCGAGCGAGTCGTGCGGTACAGCAGTTTGTTGCTCTCATGACCCGCCTGCGATCGCTGGTGGACGATATTGAACTCCCTCAACTGGTGAAAACCGTGATTGAAGAAACAGGCTACCGCCGCGAGCTAGAAAACGAAGGCACTGACGAAAGCCGAGAGCGACTGCAAAACCTGATGGAATTGGTCAACGCTGCTCAGCAATTTAGCGAAGAAAATGAGGGGGCAAGCCTCAGCGATTTCCTCAGCAGTTCTGCCCTTGCCTCGGATGTGGATACCTTGCAGGAGGGAGAGGGGGTGGTCTCCCTAATGACCTTGCATGCCGCCAAGGGGCTAGAATTTCCCGTTGTCTTTTTGGTGGGCATGGAGCAGGGACTCTTTCCCAACTCCCGCAGTCTCAACGACCCCATGGCTCTTGAAGAAGAACGCCGCCTTTGCTATGTCGGTATTACCCGTGCCCAAGAACAGCTCTTTCTCACCTTTGCCCAAAGCCGTCGCCGCTACGGTGGGAGTGAAGATACGATTCCTTCGCAATTTTTGGGGGAGCTACCCCCAGAACTGCTGACAGGGAATATTCAACGACGCCCGAAAGTGGCCTCTGTTACGCAGGTATTCCCCTCGCGGTTGAGCAGGGCTGCTGCCTCTCCTTGGCGAGTGGGCGATCGCATTCTCCATCCTGTCTATGGCGAAGGGGAAATCACCCATGTCTTTGATACCGGTCCGAAGCTCTCCTTGGCGATTCGTTTCCCATGTCGCGGGCAAAAGGTGGTTGATCCTCGGCTGACACCCCTTAAGCGGCTGTAAATCGAGCGAAGCGATCCGAAGGGTCTATTTCGCATCAGTGGCCGCCCGAACCAAAAAGTGACGGTTAT
>NZ_DVEH01000083.1 GCF_015295825.1 Thermosynechococcus sp. M98_K2018_005 | reverse complement strand
TATAAAACCACTTCGTAGGTTTCTTGGAGGGCCTTGACAAAGGGCTGAAGAGTGCGATAAGGGGATGAGCTGGGAAACCAGCGCCCAGAAATAACGCCAATCCGACGCGGGTTTGGTTGATTGCGAACGGTAATATGCTGGGTGACAAGTTCTCGAATTTTGGCATTTAGCTTCGCCTTGAAGAGACTCTCCCCTTCCCCATCAATGTAGGTGGCGCTAAAGTTCATGTGGTGAAATTCCACTAGCAGCTCCAAGCGATTATCAAAGGCCGCCATTAAATCTTTGAGTCGCTGTTTGGTATGGACATTGGCACATAAGCCGGCATAGTGGGTAAAGGAATAGCAGTACCACAGGCTGGCGAGGCGGGGGGATAAATCAAAGAACTGTTGGATGGGGTATTGACGACGATTGCGGGGGGAGTAGAGGGTAAGTAGTTTGACAAAGTTGTTGGGTTGTTGTTCTAGTAAACGTAGCCAAGGATCGGTGGTGCGGAAGTTGGAAATAGCCACCAGATTGGCAATGGTGCCATTTAGTTTCAAGAACTCGGGCACATGGCGATCGCTCAGGATGTAATCTGGCTGAGTAAAGAGGTACAGAAAGTGTTTCACAAAGGCATTGATGGCGTAGTGCTGCTGGGGGGCTAACTGGAGGTAGGTCACTTGCTCAAAATGATGCAGCAGTTGCAACAGTGTCTCAGATAGCGCCTCCCACTGCTGTTGGCGGTAGAGCTCAAGAAGGGTGTGGGGGTGGAATTGCCATTGCCCTTCTGAGGTTGTTTCAGTAGGTGAGAGACTCATTTTTCCCTTGGTTCCTGCAGTCTCCCTCATTGTAGGAAATAGGGCGTCTAAACCAAAATATGCGCGGGCGATCGCCGGTCAAAGGAGCCCGTTCGACAGCTGGGGCGAGGGGAACGGCCATTTAATGGCTCAAGGTGCAGCCGATAACCGACATTGCGCACGGTTTGAATCAAGCGCGGCTGCTGCGGATCCACTTCAATTTTCTTACGCAAAGATAAGATATGCGTATCCACAGTGCGGGGGTTGTCAATGCTCTCTGGCCAAGCTCGCCGCAGCAACTCCTGACGACTCAAAGGCGTGCCCCCCATTTGGGTGAGAACATAGAGTAGGCTAAATTCTTGCGGTGTCAAATCCACTGGCACATTGCGAACCACCACTCGTCGCTGCACTAAGTCCACCTGTAACTCACCCAAGTTCAGGACACTGGGTAAACAGGGGCGTGCTCGCCGTGCCAAGGCCTCAACTCGGGCAAGAAATTCCTGCATCCCAAAGGGCTTGGCCAAGTAATCATCGGCGCCCGCCCGCAGCGCTGTCACCACATCCGCTTCATCCTCGCGGGCAGAAAGAACTAAAATTAAAACAGTACTTTGATGGTGAAGCCAGCGGCAGAGTTCCAAACCATTGCCCTGATTCAAGTCCAGATCGAGAACAACCAAATCGGGATGTCGCAGTTGAAATACCTCCTGCCCCTGTTGACAACCACTGGCAAGATGAACGATGTGCCCCACTTGCTGTAGGTGCCAGCCAAGGAGGGAACGCAGGTGGGGGTTACTTTCAATAATTTCAACGTGCATCAACATGAAGACATCCCCACAACAACAGCGGAGTAAAGATTTCCGGGAGAATTGGGAAGAAGAGGCAACAGAATGGCAATGCCTAAGTGAATTGGGTGCTAATTTAGCAAATTTAATCCCAATGATTTCGTAACGACTAATACTTTAGGGTTTTTTCTTGTTCCTGTAATAGAAAATTCTTACTCTGGCTCTAGTGACAAAATGAAGTGGGGTTTCTAAACAAGCGGTATGGCAGTGCCCATTCTCAACCTTTTAGCGGCTGATGGTTCACGACAGCAAATTCAACTGGGGCGCGATCGCCTGATCATTGGTACTGACCCCCAAAGCCAAGTGATTCTCGTCGGTGAGGGGATTTCCCGCCACCATGCCTTGATTATTCCCACGGAGACGGGTTATCAAGTGGCGGATCTCGGAAGCGCCAGCGGCACTTTTTTGAATGGCACGAAGCTGCGGCCACGCACCCCTGTGGCTCTAAAGGCGGGCGATCGCCTACAAATCGGTGACTTTGAAGCCATTTTTGATCCCGATGGCATGGTGACAACGGAACTGCCGGGCACGGTGGTGATGGGGGCTGCCAGTACGCCGATTTTGCAGGTGGCGACACCCCACTGGTTGCAGGAGTTTCCGCTGCTGAAGGAGGAACTGATTCTCGGTCGAGATCCGAAGGCGGACATTACCATTGACCATCCCTTTGTCTCCTTTCACCATGCCAAGCTGGTGCGATCAGGAGATCACTACAAAATCATTGACTTGGGCAGCAAGAATGGCCTTCACTGGCGCGGCACAACAATTAGCGAACACACCTTGACACCGGGGGATGTGATCCATGTGGGCGAATCTCTGCGCCTCACGTATTTGTTGATGCCCGCCACGGAGGTCGTGGAGCAAACGCGACCCCTCCAACTGCGCGATCGCCAGCAGATTCGGATTGGCCGTGACCCCAGTAACGATATGGTGCTGGATCATCCGGTCGTCTCGCGATTTCATGCCCGCCTCTACCTTCAGGAAGGACAGTGGTACATTGTCGATCTCGACTCTGCCAACGGTACTTTCATCAACAACCGGCGCCTTGAACCCCGCAAACCAGTGCCCTTACCCACGGGTGCTTTGGTGCGGATTGGCCCCTATAGTTCGCTGTTTACCCCCGATGAAACCATTGTTCCCCACAACGACAGTGGTAATCTGCGCCTCGATGCCATCCACGTCAGCAAAACCACGGCCAAGGGGGCGAAACTTCTGCAAGATATTTCCCTTTCAATTTTACCCCGCGAGTTTGTCGCGATTGTGGGCGGCAGTGGTGCCGGTAAATCCACGCTCCTCGATGCCCTCAATGGCTTTCGTCCTGCTACGGGGGGTACGGTACTCGTCAACGGCTATGATCTGTACCGCTACTTTGGCAGCTATCGCACCCAGATTGGCTATGTGCCTCAGGATGACATTATTCACAGCGAGCTAACGGTGGCTCAGGCCTTGGACTATGCGGCACGACTGCGCTTACCCGCTGATTTTAGCGATCAAGAGCGAGAGGAACAGGTGAACCGCGTCCTTGCGGAATTGGAGTTAACATCTCGCCGTAATGTACTGGTGAAACAACTGAGTGGCGGTCAGCGCAAACGAGTATCCATGGGTGTGGAATTGCTCACCCGCCCCAGTTTATTTTTCTTGGATGAGGCCACTTCTGGCTTGGATCCGGGCACGGAAACTCAAATGATGCGGCTGTTGCGCCAGTTGGCAGATCAGGGGCGAACGATTCTACTCATTACCCACGCCACTAAGAACGTGATGCTCTGCGATTTGGTGGTGTTTTTGGCACGGGGCGGCCATCTTGCCTATTTTGGGCCACCGGATCAAGCCCTCAGCTATTTTGATGTCCAAGATTTTGATGAAATTTACCTCAAAATTGAGAGCGAACCCAATCCAGCTGTATGGCAGCAGCGCTATCGCCAGTCCCATCTGTATCAAACCTATGTGGTGGAGCGGCAGCGTCCCCTCAATGTGGATACGGGGGCAACCCGACAAGTCCAACCCCAGCGTCAAAAAGCAATGATTCCCCAAGTGGCACCGTGGCGGCAGTGGTGGGTTCTCACCCAGCGAAACTTGGCCATTTTGCGACAGGATCGGGCGGCACTCATTCTCATGCTCTCCCTGGCGCCGATTTTGGGAGCCTTGGATTTTGTCCTCTGGAAGCCAACGATTCTCGATCCGGATCAGGGGGATGCGGGGCAGGCATTTACGATGGCCTTTGTCACTGTGCTGATTGCGGTGATGGTGGGCAGCCTAGCGACGATGCGCGAAATTGTGAAGGAACTGGAGATCTATCGCCGGGAGCGGATGGTGGGGTTGGGGCTGTGGCCCTATATTTTCTCCAAGCTTGGCCCAGCGGTGGTGCTGGCCCTGTACCAAGCAGTCGTTTTTTTGGCGGTGAAGTTTTTGGCGATCGATCTGAGCCTTGGTCTTGGGGCGATCGCTGGGTTGCATTTAACGCTTTTTCTGGCCACCTTTGGTGGCATGGTGATGGGGTTACTGGTCTCTGCCCTCTCGCCGACTCAAACTGTGGCTCCCTTGTTAACGATCCTCTTTTTGGTGCCGCAGATTACATTTGCTGGAGCGATTATTCCCCTGAAAGATCTAGGGGGCGTGGGCAATCTGATCAGTGATGTGACGTTGACCCGCTGGAGTTATGCCAATGTGGTGTCCCTCTTCGGCTTTGGTCAGGATGTGGCACGGGATGCCTGCTGGCAGCAATCAAAATCTGAACGGGAGAAACTCAGTCCTGAAGCCCTAGAACAGTGTCCGTGCTTTGACGATAACCTCTTTCTACGTTGCCGCTTTCCCGGCGTGCGCAAGGAGTACCACCCTGCTGTGGATGAACCCGAACCCCCACAACCTCCGGAACCGGGTGATCCACCGCCACTGCCCAATTCGGTCTTAGGGTTTGATCAGGCCTATCGCGATCGCGTCGAGGAATACAATCAGCGGGTCAAAGACTATCAGACGGCCATGGATCGCTGGCAAGACCAATTCGCCCTCTGGAAAGAGCAGCGGGGGCGGGCGATCGCCAGCGGTGAAGCCCTCATTGATCGCTTTTGGAGTCTTCAAGGGCACACGTTCAACGCCAATGTCACCGCCAATAACCTGCGCTTAGGGGGCATTATTGCCCTCATGCTGGGACTAGTGGGGGTCTTTCAAAAACGCAAGGATGTTCTTTAGGCTCCAGCGATGCAGCTACCGTTTCAGCAGCCGATGGGTCACGAGGCCTAACACCTAAGACATTAGGCTGCTAAGTGGGCAAAGGCTCGGCTCACTGCCCCCAAGGCCATATCAATCTCGGCAGCACTGACAATGAGCGGAGGGACAAAGCGCACCACCTTCGGCCCCGCTGGCACCAGCAATAGCCCTTCAGCCAGGGCAGCTTTGACGACCTCAGCAGCGGTGAGGGGGGTGTCGGGTTGCAGTTCCAGACCGTTGATCAGTCCCCAGCCGCGCACCTCAGCAATGAGTTGGGGATAGGCTGCTGCCAGTTCACGTAGTCCTGTTCGCAGTTGCTGCCCGCGATCGCGCACATTTTCGAGGAGATTCTCTTTTTCAAGGGTTTCACAAACCGTGAGCGCTGCTGCCGTGGCCAAGGGGTTACCGCCAAAGGTACTGGCATGATCCCCCGGCTGAAAGACGGCACAAAACTCCTTGGCAATCATGGCACCAATGGGAACGCCCCCAGCAAGGCCTTTGGCGGAGGTGAAAATATCGGGTTCGACACCGAGGGTTTCATAGCCCCACAGGGATCCCGTGCGACCAATGCCCACTTGCACTTCATCGAAAATCAGGAGGATGCCTTTTTCGGTACAGAGTTGGCGTACCTGCTCAAAGTAGGGGCGATCGCCGGGACGGACTCCCCCTTCCCCCTGCAAAGGTTCCAAGAGAATCGCTGCCACTTGCGGTTCCGGTTGATCCAAGGTGGCCACGAGGGCTTCTAGGGCAGCCAAGTCGTTGTAGGGCACATAGGCAAAGCCGGGCACTAAGGGGTCAAAGTGTTTTTGGTATTTCGGTTGCCCTGTAGCGGTAATCGTGGCGAGGGTGCGTCCGTGGAAGCTAGCCTGTGCGGTAATGATGATCGGGTTGGCAATGTGGCGAACGGTATGGGCATACTTACGGGCCAGTTTAATGGCGGCTTCGTTGGCCTCAGCCCCGGAATTGCAGAAAAAGACGCGATCGCCACAGGAGTGAGCCACCAACCACTGCGCCAGTGCCCCCTGTTGGGGAATGTAATACAGATTTGAGACGTGGTGCAGAGTTTGCATTTGGCGGCTGACCGTCTCCACCAAAGCCGGATGGGCATGACCGAGGGTACAGGTGGCAATTCCCGCCACAAAATCCAGATAGCTACGGCCTTGATCATCCCAAACACGGCAGCCCTCACCGCGCACAAGCGTAATGGGAAAGCGGCCATAGGTGGTCATCACCACTTGGTCAAAGGCATCGGTACTGAAGGACGTTGGGGGAGCAGCAACCATTGACTCTGGACTCAAAGCAAAAACTTCCTGCTATCTTAGCATCTCCCCCTCGCTGTGGCAGGGTAGTTACGGGTCACTCTAGGATTAGTGCTTATTGACCCCCAAGGATGGCTTCAGTACACTACACCTAGTATTCAGCCATTGAGTCTTGCCCCTATGGTGCAAAATCCTCCCCGTCCTCAAACCAGCTTCCCCGCTACGGCTCCCACAGCCTATCCCGTGTTTTACCGCACCTACAGCCGCCAAAATGAAGCAGGCGAGCGGGAGAGTTGGCAACAGGTGTGCGATCGCACCCTGCAAGGACTACAGGAAGTGGGACACCTCACCGCTGCAGAAGTTGCCCTTCTCCGCGAAATGCAGCAGGACTTGAAGGCACTACCCTCTGGCCGTTGGTTGTGGGTGGGAGGAACCGATTGGGTGCGCCAGCCCGAGAACTTTTCCGGTGCCTACAACTGCACCAGCACCAATGTCGTGGATTGGGATTCCTTTGGCCTGATGATGGACTTGGCCATGCAGGGCTGTGGCACAGGGGCAGTCCTAGAGCCAAAATACATCTCCCAGTTGGCGCCGATTTGCAATTACCTTGCGGTGACTGTCATTGGTCAAATTGGTCAAACTCCTAAGGAAGCGCGTCAAGAGCAAACAACCGTAATCCTCACGGGTCAGACCTGCCGGATCAAAGTGGGGGATAGCCGCCAAGGGTGGGTAAAGTCCTATCAAACGCTTCTTGAGCTCGCCAGCAACCCCCAACTCGGTGGTTCAGTTCAGGTGACAATTGACATTAGTGATGTGCGTCCCACGGGTGAGCGGCTCAAGGGGTTTGGGGGGGTTGCCAATCCAGTAAAACTGCCAGACCTCTACCATCGCTGCGCGGCACTGTTGAATGCGGCGGTGGGTCGCCAGTTGACCTCTGTGGAGTGCTGTCTGCTGATTGATGAGGCAGCCGTCGTCGTTGTTGCTGGCAATGTGAGGCGATCGGCGGGTATGCGTCAGGGCGCAAGTGAGGATGAAGCTTTTGCCCAAGCCAAGCAAAATCTTTGGCAGCAGGATGATCAAGGCAATTGGCGAATTGATCCCAAGCGGGATGCTCTGCGGATGGCCAACCATACCCGTGTCTTTCACACTAAGCCTAGTCTGGAAGAATGCATCAATGCGGTGCGCAGTCAGTTCTATTCAGGGGAAGGTGCCATTCAATGGGCAGGGGAAGCGATCGCCCGTGCCAATGCCGATCTGCTGACCACAGCAGATCTCAGGCAGGCCTTTCTCCGTGCCTATGAAAATCAACAGGGGGAAGCCTTTTTGCGGCAACTGTTGCCCACCATTGATCAGCGGGAGCTTTCCCACCGCTTGGGTCGTTATGGCCTCAATCCCTGTGGTGAAATTCTCGGCAGTGATTTCCACTGCAACCTTGCGGAAATTCACCTGAATCAAATTGATCCAGCGGATACGATCACACAGGAAAAAGCCTTCAGAGCTGGTGCGCTCTCAGTGGCAGCACTGCTGAACCATCGTTTTGTTGTCGACCGCTATCAATACTCCCGCGCCATTGATCCCATTGTTGGCGTCAGTTTTACGGGGCTATTTGACTTCTGCGTTCATGCCTTTGGTGTGCCTTGGCTGGAATGGTGGGCAGCGGGACGACCCAATACAACCCAAGGGCGTGAATTCAAAGCCCAAGAGGCAGCCTTCCTGCAACGCTGGCGGCAAATTGTCCATGAGACCGTCTGGGAGTATTGCGATCGCCATGGCCTCAAGCGCCCCAATCGCTGTACCACCGTCCAACCCTCCGGTACCAAATCCCTACTGACGGGTGCCTCCCCCGGCTGGCATCCCCCCAAAGCCCAACGGTTTATCCGGCGAATTACGTTCCGCAAGGGCGACCCAGTGGCCATGGCCTGCTACGACTTTGGCTACAATATTATTCCCTCCCAGTCTGATAAGGATGAGACAGGGAAACTTCTGGATGATCCCTTTGATCCACGGTGCACCGAATGGCTAGTGGAAATTCCCGTTGCCGTCTCTTGGGCAGATCTGCCGGGGGCGGACACGATTGATATTAGCCAATTTTCTGCTTTGGCACAGTTTGACTTTTATATGCAGGTGCAGCAGCACTACACCACCCACAACACCAGTGCCACCATTGAGCTACGGGAACCTGAAGTCGAACCCCTTGCCACGGCAATTTACACGGCGATTCAGCAGGATCAAGGGTATATCTCTGCGGCACTCTTGGCACGCTTTGATGCCCATGAAGCGTTCCCACGTCTGCCCTTTGAACCCATTAGCAAAGAACGGTACGAGCAGGAAGTTGCTGCGGTTGCTCGGCGCAGGCGAGTCGATGATTTCCATGAAGCCCTCGCTCGCTATACCCAACCGCTCATGGAAGCAGGACCTGCGGGCTGTGACTCCGATAAATGTCTAATGTCCTAAGAAAAGGGGGCAAATTCGCCCCTCTATTTGGGCAACTTTGTAAACCAGTTCTTCTTGGCGCGATCGAGTTGGCCTTGGACGACGCCTGAGACCATACTAAAGTCTGCCCCAGAAATATCGGCACCGGTAAAGTTGGCTCCCGAGATCGAGGCATCCTGCAATTTTGCCCCCTTCAAATTTGCCCGCTCAAAGTTGGCTTGCACCAGATAAGCACCGCAGAGATTGGCATCACTGAGGTTGGCTCCCTGAAGATTGGCTTCCCGCAAGACTGCATTGGTGAGGATGCAGCCCTTCAAATCGGCATTGGTAAAATTGGCGTTGGCAAAGTTGGCACCCGACAGATCCGCATTGCGGAGGACAACGTTGGAAAGATCCACATCCACAAAATCCCGTTCGCCCCGTTTGTAGGCTGTGAGCACCTGGACTGCTGTCATCCGTGGTGTGACCTTGGCGCGTAGGTGTTGACCCGGGCCAGTTCCAACCACTGGCGGACCTCCCAATCCTGTCCTTGTCATCCGTGATTGGCGCACTCGAGCCGCTTGGGCATTTTGGCTCACCGATGAGGCATAGCTGGAGCGTTTGGTTACGCCTGGTACAGGGGGGTGGCCTTGACTGGGTGGAGCTGAGAGGGCATTACTGAGATCGTCCTCCTCTGCGGCAACGCTAGGGGCAGCCACAGCAGTGGCTTGTTTGGACTCGAGGAGTTGCAGATCCCTTAGGACATCCATCGCGCTTTGGTAGCGGTTTTTAACGGCATCCTCCAGCATTTTGTCGAGGAGAGCGGCAAACTCAGGGGAGATATTTTTGACGTACCGCTTCCAATGCCATTCCCCTGTGCGCGGATCCCGTTCAATCTCCTTGGGTGATTTACCAGTGAGGAGATAGACACAGGTGACACCCAGGGCGTAAATATCGCTGGCATAGATGGGACGCATGGCCATTTGCTCTGGCGGGGCATACATCGGTGTTCCCACAGCAAAGCTAGTGAATGTAGAGAGTTCTGGGGCATTTTCCACCATCGCTTGGGTGACTTTGTCTTTGACTGCACCAAAATCAATGAGCACTAGCTTGTTGTCAATATCACGACGGATCAAGTTGGCAGGCTTAATGTCACGGTGGATCACACCATTTTTGTGTAGGTAATCCAGGATAGGCAGCACTTCTTGCAAAACCTGCTTCACCTCTTCTTCGCTTTTGGAGCCAAAACGTTTCACTTCCTGTTGGAGAGTAAGGCCACCGACATATTCTTGGATTAAGTAGAATTCATCCCCATTTTCAAAATAACCCAGGAGACGAGGTAGTTGAGGGTGGTTGCCAACCTTGCCGAGGGTGGTCGCCTCCCGCAAAAAGAGTTCCCGCGCCATAGCCAAGATATGAGGTGCAGTGGCAGCTGGCCGCAATTGTTTAATCACACAGCTGGGGTTGCCGGGCAGTTTTGTATCCACGGCCAAAAAAGTGGTACCAAACCCTCCCCGCCCCAGCACTTTAATTGCCATGTATTGATCATTCAGCAAAAGTTTGCTGCCACAGGCTTGGCAAACGTCTAAACCATCAGGATTGTCTGGCTTGACACAGTTCGGATTTAGGCAGTAACTCATAAGCAGCCAAGAAGATGAACAGTACGTTCAACAGGGGGGAGGGAAGGGGGATAGGGTGACCTGTTTTCAAGTCAAAGCTCACAGGAATGTGCCCCCGCCGCTAGCATGGTTCAGTAGTTTTCACAGGACGACTCCGTACTTTTACGATACTCTTTTTTCTTTGCCTCACCCTATCCGTGAAATTACGGAAGTTTGACAAAAAGCTCACAGCCCTTTCCTAAAATATGCGATGCATAAGTGAGGAAGCGACAGTAGCTTTGACTGTTTTAAGGGTTTCCCAACCTTGTGAAAAGAGCCTTCGGTATGATACAAGGGTAGCACTTCATCATCCCTGCTGTGGCTTTGGCTATGACTTCCCTTGTGACAACTGATTCTAAAAAGTCCCTGGGCGATCGCCAGCAGGTTTTGAAATGGCTGACGGAGAATGTGCCGGCACCCCGACTCCAACATATCCTGCGGGTAGAAACAATGGCGGCAGAGCTAGCCCTACACCACGGCTTGGATGTGGATCGCGCTGCTTGGGCTGGGTTACTCCATGATTTGGCGAAATATTTTCCCCCAGAGCGGTTGTTAAGTATGGCACGGGAGGCGGGGCTACCCATTACAGAGGTAGATGAAGCAGATCCCCACTTGCTCCATGCCGATGTCAGTGCCTTGGTGGCGCGGCAGCAATTGGGTGTCACTGATGAGCAGGTTTTAGCAGCCGTCGCCAATCACACCTTGGGTCAGCCGGGAATGGATGCCTTGAGTTGTGTCGTGTTTCTCGCGGATAGCTTGGAGCCGGGGCGGGGTCAGACGGTGGAGCTAGAGGAATTGCGTAAGGTGGCTCACCAAAATTTACAGGAGGCGGTGTGGCGGGTGTGCGATCGCACGCTGTTGTGGCTGATTGATCAGCACCGCTTAATTCACCCCCGCATGATCCTGACCCGCAACTGGGCGATGCAGGTGGCACCAGCAAAACCGAAAAAGAGCGAAAAGAAAGGCACCGCCAAGGTTTAGAGGCCTTGCTATCCTAGAAACCAGGTTTGATCTCGGAGTTGCGTTATGACCACCGCTTCAGCAAGGGCTGTTCCCGGTGTTTTCTCAGGTGAATTCGTTCAGGAAACGCTCGCTTTGACCCGTCGCCTGTTTATCCAACTGCAACGGCGCCCTTCAACACTGGTGGCGGGGGTGGTACAACCCTTGATTTGGTTGATCCTCTTTGGTGCCCTCTTCCAGAATGTGCCGCAGGGTCTCTTTGGCGAGAGTACCAATTATGGTCAGTTTCTCTGCGCCGGCATTATTGTCTTTACCGCCTTTAGTGGTGCCCTGAATGCGGGGTTGCCGGTGATGTTTGACCGTGAGTTTGGCTTTTTGAATCGGCTGTTGGTGGCACCCTTGGCCTCGCGGTTTTCGATTGTTCTCGCTTCGGCGTTGTTTATTACTACCCTCAGTTTGATTCAGGTGGTGGCGATCGCCAGCTTGGGGGTGCTCCTAGGAACGGGGCTACCGAATTTGGCAGGCATTGGGGTCGTTTTGGCCACGGTGCTGATTTTGGTCTTTGGGGTGACAGCTTTGAGCTTGGGCCTTACCTTTGCCTTGCCGGGGCACATTGAGCTATTGGCCGTTATTTTTGTGATCAACCTGCCGTTGCTCTTTGCCAGTACTGCTTTGGTGCCCCTGTCGTTTATGCCCCGCTGGTTGCAGTGGATTGCCAGCCTCAACCCCCTCAGTTTGGCTATTGAACCGATTCGCTATGTCTATCTGCATCCCGATTGGCGGTTGAGCGATGTGGTGATGGCGGCTCCTTGGGGGTCACTGAGCTTAGGTGCTGCCCTATTGATTCTCTTGGCTGTTGCCCTGGGGATGAGCCTACTGATCCAACCCCTATTACGGCGGCGTTTGGCCTAGACCACCCGCAGCGTGAAGCCTTGGGTACACCACTCCCGCACATCCAAGCAAAACTCATTCCCCTCCGGTTCACTGCTAAGATCGGCTAGCAAGCTGAGAACCAAGGCCAGACTATCCTCACCAGAAATTAGCAATGGCTCTGAATGGCTAGGGTGGCTGCTCAGTTGACTAAAACGAGTCAGCGGGCGGTGGCTGCTGATGATAAAGACCTTCAGCCATTGGCAAGGGCGATTCAGTGTCCACGTATAAAGGGGAATATTCAAGCCTGGGGCAACCACCAACTGCCACGACTGCGTTTGCAGCGGCAGGAGGAGAATGCCCTGACTGCTATCCCAGGCAAAGGCGACAATGTTGAGAGGGCGATCGCTGTAGTTGTAGAGGCTCCAGCGGCAAGTATCCCCCTTGGCCAAGGTGAGGGGCATATCTAAATTTGTGGCTGGCAGGTTGGTGCTCAGGACATCCGGCAGGGGATTGGGGCTGCGGGGTGGGGATTGGCGGCTCAAGAGTTTTGCCGTTGGTGATAGTTGCTCAAGAGTTGTACACACGGCCACCTGACTGGAGGTGGGATTGAGCGTTAGCGTTAGCCATTTCTGCGCCAGTAGGGCATTGAGCAGGGGGGTCAAGCGACGGATGCCGGCTTTGGCAGCTTCATTGGTGCCACTACAACTGTGTTGGAGCAGCGTTCCCACCGGCCACTCCAGCCCATAGCTGCCCACCGTTTCACTCTTGGTGAGCACCACATCCGGCAGGGGGTCACTGCTGTTAAGGACAGCAACTTTTTCTTCATTGGTCAGGGCATTGATGGCATCTACGCGCTCAATTTTGCTGAGCTTGGTGTCGAGGGCCACGTGCAGATGGAGATTTTTCCCTAAACGCCGCTGTTGCTCGTAGAGGCGATCGCCCACTTGCAGAGGCTGACTGCTGACCCCTTGCGCCATCAGGCCATTAAAACTCGCGATGTTGACGACGGTGGCGCCATCGGCAGTGCTCCAGCGACTGTGGGGATGACAATGGGCTAATAGCCAAGGACTGAGGCCGCCACACCAAACCTGAAGGGCGCGATCGCGACCTGTACTTTGCACCACACCATCAAAGCCGTGGGATAGGGGAACATTCCTCGGCAATCCATCGCTGACTAGATGAATTTCTGCCCCAGTTTGCCAGCGCAGTTCATCGGCGGCGTACATCAGGCTCGTCGCCAAGGGGCGATCGCCCCCCAAAGCTGCTAGATAATGGCTAAAACTAGCAGTAAAGAGTCCCATAGGAACGCCATTCAGATGCGTTTCTACCCCCAAATCTGCCCAGAGCAGATGATCCTTGGGAACTTGGCCTGTGCTACGGGTCTCTACAGGCTGCAACGGAACAAATCGCCAGCGCAACATCTCCCCCTCAATGGGTGGCGGGCTAAAGCGGCTGTCGAGCCATACCTGTACCCTTTTGATACGCAGTAATTCAGCAAGCGGTAAGATGCCCTCACCTGCTGTTGTGGCATTGGCGAAAACCAGTGCTGGTTGTTGCTGCCAGAGGGTGCCGTAGCCACTAAAGTAAACCAACAGGGTCTGACCAGAGTGCTCCAGCACCCCTAGGGTTTCTTGGACCGCATCGAGGGTTGCCGCCTGTTCCGTCAGGAGTGTAATGTCACTGTCCGCTAGCCCCCAGCCATCTAACAATAGGTTTTTCACCAGCTCAACATCCATCAGGCAACCGGTCAAAGGGGGCACACCTGCCAACTGGGGATAGTGGTTAATGCCAATCAGGAGTGCTCGCCACGGACGAAGAGAGTCTGCCAAGGAGCCGCCTGCCGTTTGCCAAACCCACGGCATCAGTGTCAGTGCCGCAGCACCGTACAAAAAAGAACGACGGCTTAACCTCATGCCTTACCTCCCAACAGGCCCATCCTCAGGTTCGAGCACAGGCACGACAACACTTATGAATTAGGACTAATTCTATTCTCAAAGGTTGTGGACGCAATTCAGCGCACAGCGAGCACAAAACCTCAATTTTCCTAGGAGGCTTCCCCCCGCACAATGAAGCAGACGCGCTGGCCAATGGTTGTCGCATGATCACCAATGTGCTCTAGGTGTGGATAGCGCAGCAGCGTTTGACCGGCACGGCCAATTTCAAGGGCATAATCACCGATCCGCTCTAGATCGCGGCAGAGGTGCGAGAGCATGACTAAAAATCGGAGATCCTCGGCCACAGGGGCTTGTAATGTCAGCAGGGCGATCGCCTCACGATTGAGTTCTTGGGCGCTGCGGTCAATGTCCCGCTCCCTTTGAATCAACTGCTCGACACTGAGGAGATGTCGCTCAATTAAGACACCATAAGCCAACTGACAAGCACTTTCCACCAGTGTCTCCAGTCGCAGCAAGTCACTGCGCAGACGTTGTAATTGCCGTTCAAATTGCTCCACCGCAACGCGTCCACCATGACTCCCTAGCTGAACGCCTATCGCCAAGGGGGACACCAGCCGTTATTGGCAGTAAGGAACTTCATGCCACCTACGCGATCGCCTTTCCCAAAGGGCTAGAGTCGACAGGCAATACCCCAGAGCAGGTCACAGAACGCCTCTGTCGCCAAGGGGTGGAGGCAGCCCATGTGCAGGCAAGTGCCTCAATTGCGACCTAGGAGGAATTCACGTCGCGTTCATGAGCAAACGGCGAGCAGTTGCAATCAACACCGGTACAAACCCATGAGCCGCCTCAAGCGCTGAGGCTAAAATTGCCGCATCTTCAACGTATTCATGCACCATTTGATTGCGCAGCTTACGCATATCTATCCACGCTTGGGCATCGAGGATCAGACCCAGTTTTTCGGCCCGATCCAGATTCTGGGCAAACGTTGTAGTGCGCTCGCCGTGCACAGCCAAATAGGTCGGCAATAGCTTATCGCCAACGGTATCTTGGAGGCGACTAAAGCGGCAGACAAAGGCATCCACGCGCTCGGCCAAATCTTCATCCTCAGCCAATTGACGAGCACGCTCTGGTGTAAAAGGCTGGTCAAACAAACGTCGGTCAGTGGCTTCCAATCGCAGAATTTCCCGCTCTGCCAACTGGGAGAGATACTGCCAGCGGGCAGTAAGTCGTGAATCCAGAATCACAGAAGAATTCCCTCTTGACGGGCAACCTCGTGGATAGGCAAGCGGAGGAGATTGGGTGCTGCTAAAACCACATCAACATTGCGCTCATCCAAAAAGCGGCTGATTCGGCCAGCAAGGCGGGCAGCCAGTAGAGCAGGCGATGCGACTGGATAGGGCAGTTCTACGAGTAGATCGACATCACCACCCCGCAGGTCATCATAGATACGAGAACCAAAAAGGCGAACAGTGGCTTCTTCGCCCGCCAATTCCCTGATAATAGAGCGAATGCCAGTCACTTGTTTAGATGTTAAGCGCATGCGATCGCCCGCTCATTCCTCTATTAGATTCATCTTAAGTCGAGACTGCGCCTGAGTAACATTGAGGTTAATCAAGTCTTAAACGAGGGGATTGTTTATCCTAAAACTGCAGTCATCTCAGTAGGAGACCTTCATGGCTCGCCCGCTTCTGCTCACAATCACAGAAAGCTCTGAAGAACTGCAACGCCGCCTACAGCCGTTTTCTATTCGGTTCAATATCTTGACATGACGGGACTCTGTGGCAGAGCCAGACTACGTGTTCTTCTTGTCATCCTTATGAAAACGGCTGTCCAGCAGGAACGCTTGCAGATGCTCTACTGGCTGAATCCACCGCCGTCCCAAATGGCCCTATTCCTCCATCGCAACCCGTCCACCATGACTCGCTGGCTCAACGCCTATCGCCAAGGGGGACCCCAGCAGTGATGGTACCGTTGTGGGAGCACAGCGGGTTTAACAGCTATAAAGCTATTGTGCAGTGGCTGCGATAGTTCTCAACACGAGAGTCGCTGGGGACTGCTCACCCTCACGGGACGGCGGGTGACGTTGCCGGGCGTCAAGCCTTTGACGGGAGAACACGTTTTTCAGGTCGATAGCTGTAAGCTGTATTGTCACCAATGACGGCGGGAGTGACTCGTTCTTTAACGGGCTAGTCGTTCATTACACAGCCTTTATTCAGGCTATCTTCAAATTGAACTGGTCTAACAGCTACACCCAACGTCAACCTCGTGAGTAATATTAGCTTTGCTCCAGATGCTACTCATTATGCTCTCGATAAATCATCCTCTCGCTAACTTGCCAGTTTTTCCTTTAGGAGATATTCAGCATCCAGAAGTGTTGAATCCTGCAAAAAAAACTTAACATTCTAAGCCATACGTAGCTCTGGCTGACCGTCGAAGTTCCAGTGCACTATCGAACACCGCCAATTCAGTTATAGTGGTACAGTGGTAAATATTGCCACTTATCTAACAGCGTCCTCTTTCTCCTTAACGCCTGAATTCTCTAGCCGATAAAACAGCACTCTCGTGCTTCTCAAACTGGGGTCTAGGACATAGGTCAGCTAGAGTTAGAGTTAAAAGAGGAGTTGAGAGTCTAGGACAGATATAGTGACAGGAGCTAAGTCACTTGAAAATAGATTTGACAATAGATGCAAAAGATGCTAACATGCGTAAATAGTTTGTCATAGATACAAGAGAGCAAAGTGGCATTATCTTAGATATTTTTTGATTGATACTCGATTAAAGAATTAATAAGCTATGAATTGCAACTCACCAATCCTTTTTCTTGTTTTTAATCGTCCCCATACTACACAACGAGTCTTTGAAGTGATTCGTCAAGCTCGTCCATCTAGACTATATGTAGCTGCCGATGGCCCTAGAGCTCATCGAAAGGGAGAAGTTGAAAAGGTTAGACAAGTAAGGGAAATTGCGACACAGGTTGATTGGCCCTGTGAGGTCAAGACTCTCTTTCGGGAGAAGAACTTGGGATGCAAGGTTGCGGTCAGTAGTGCTATCAGTTGGTTTTTTGAGCATGAAGAACAGGGACTTATCCTGGAAGATGATTGTCTACCTCATCCTGATTATTTTAGATTCTGTGATGAATTGCTTAATTACTATGCTAACGATAATTGCGTGTGGGTGATTACAGGAAATAATTTTCAGGATGGTCAGGTTCGAGGTGATGGTTCCTATTACTTCTCCAAGTATAGTCATTGTTGGGGATGGGCTTCGTGGCGGCGTGCTTGGAAAAAATATGACGTTGATATGTCTTTTTGGCCAGTGTGGAAGAAGTCAGCCGATTGGCGGAAGAAAACGCCTAATTCCGTTGAACGGATGTACTGGGAGAGGCTTTTTGATCAAACGTATCTAGGCAAAATTGACACTTGGGATTATCAATGGATAGCAACTGTTTGGTACTATGGAGTTCTAACAGCTACACCCAACGTCAACCTCGTGAGTAATATTGGCTTTGGTCCAGATGCTACTCATACGCTCTCGATAAATCATCCTCTCGCTAACTTGCCAGTTTTTTCTTTAGGAGATATTCAGCATCCTAAGGAAGTAGCTGTTAATGTAGATGCTGATCTCTACGCTTTTAATCGGATTTTTTGTAGTAGTAAACTTATGCGCTTTAAAATTAAATTGTATCACTTACTTAAAAAAGTAATACAAAGTTTTTACATTGGAGAAACTATATGAATCTATTAAAAGCCAAATCGCCTTTGACTTGCAACTTTAATACAATCAATCTGCGAAAAATATCTACTACCCAAATCTCTAATCAATGGAAGAAGGTATTTTATATTACTTTATCTAATGAATTCAACAAAACGGAAGATTTGCGCTGGCAAGAGGGCTATTATCCCCATAATCGTCCTGCTGATGAAAGGGGATTTGATCTTAATCGCTGGACGTGGGAGCGCAAGCGAAAATATTGGCAAAAGCCTATAACCTCGTTGCACTTAGTTGCTGGCTTGGCGAGTGTGTCCAAAAAGTGCTCTGATGGGAGACTGGCCTATTAGCGTCATTCCCAACCCAATTGATGTTGAACAATGGCAACCCCACGATAAAAAGCAAATGCGTCAGGAGTTGGACATACCTATTGT
Source organism: Thermosynechococcus sp. M98_K2018_005 (assembly GCF_015295825.1). Classification (GTDB taxonomy): domain Bacteria; phylum Cyanobacteriota; class Cyanobacteriia; order Thermosynechococcales; family Thermosynechococcaceae; genus Thermosynechococcus. Next base: position 2,049 of record NZ_DVEH01000083.1, on the reverse strand, counting down.
CCTCTTTGGGGCAATGAGGGGTGGCAAGGATCCTCGTAAAGGATTTGATTTGCTCAAGGAAGCTTAGGCTACCTGAAAGGGAAAGACCAACTCTTGCAACTAGTGGTTTTTGGCGAAGCTCAGCCTCGTAAGAAAGAAGATTTAGGATTTCCAGTGAAATACACGGGGCACATTACAGATGAAAACTATTTTTGTCAGTTCTACAGTGCAGCCGATGTGATGATTGTTCCCTCACAGCAAGATAATTTACCGAATACAGCTATTGAAGCAATTGCTTGTGGCACATCTGTTGTCGCTTTTAACGTTGGTGGTTTACGTGACATTGTAGCTTACGAAAAGAATGGCTACCTTGCTCAGGCTTTTGATTCCCAAGATTTAGCACGCGGTATTCAGTGGGTTTTAGAAGATGTGCAGCGTCATGCCCAACTCTGTGCCCAAGCTCGTGCTGATGCGGTGAGAAAATTTGCCTATCCTGTGGTGACTAAGCAATACCTTGCGGTTTATGAGGAAGTTCTGGAGCGTCATCGTCAACAACCGTCGCCTGTACGGTAGCGACTAGCGATCGCCCCAAGGCTTCAAGGTGATATCCCCCCTCCAAACCAATAACAATGCGGCGAGTGATCTGTAAGCAATGGTACATCATCCAGCCATAGTCAGCCTCTTCGAGTTCAATGCTGCCAAGGGGATCGTCGCGGTGGGCATCATACCCCGCACTGATGATCAGTAAATCTGGGCTAAATTGCTGCAAGAAGGGCATAACGTGATCTTGAAATGCGGCGCGATAGGCCGCTCCAGTGGAACCTGTGGGCATGGGTATGTTGAGGACGTTGTTGTAGTGCCCGCGATCGCCCCCATCGCCTGTATAGGGATAGGCGGGAAACTCATGGAGCGAACAATAAGCGATCTGAGGATGATCTTGGACTAGGGCTTGAGTACCATTGCCGTGGTGGACATCCCAATCGAGAATGGCTACTCGTGTTATCCCTGGCAGACTGAGGGCATAATGGCTAGAGATCGCCCCATTGGCCAATAGACAAAAGCCCATTCCCCGTTCCCGTAAGGCATGGTGGCCGGGGGGACGCGCCAAGACAAAAATGGGTTGCTGCCGCTGTACGGCCAAATCCACCCCATCTAGCCAAGCCTGTACCGCTAACCGTGCCACCCGATCGCTCTGCCCATTGAGGTAAGTATCCGGATCGAGCCAGCCGCCCCCCTCTGCCCCAATGCGTCTCAGTTGCTCTAAGTACACCCGACTATGTACTTTTTCCAACCAAGGGGTTAAGCCTTCTCCGACAGGCGTGGGTTCGCGCCACTCTGCTGCTGGAAATGCCGCTTGCAAATGCCGACAAATGGCTAACAGGCGTTCGGGTCGCTCAAAGTGAAACTGGCGACAATGATGTTCGAGAAAGCGATCGCTATAGATAAAGACAGGGGAAAACATAATTTGACCCACATGCCTTATTGGCAAGAGCTTGACACTGCTGTTGCGTCCACGCATAGAAATCGATATTGTAGAGCGCGAAGCTATTCATGGTCTATCTTTGCCCTTATCATTGGTACCCTAGTCATTCATATGACCTCCCCTAACCAACAAGATACTATCTTTGTCAATCAAGAGGCTGATGCTTGGTTTGAACGTAATGCCGAGTTTGCAACGACACCCATCTCATCGGAGCATCGGGTGCTTCAAGCCCTGAAACGAATAACTCTACCGCAACAGGGCGTTTTACTCGATGTGGGAGGTGCTTCGGGCAAGGTAGCCGCAGGCTTTCAGCGGGAGTATCCCGAATGGCGGTGTTGTGTTGTTGAACCCTCTGGTAAGGCGATCGCCACAGGCCGAGTAGCGTTTCCCCAGATTGAGTTTTGCCAAGGGAGCATTACGCAGCCTGAAGGATTACCTTGGACTGGTGTCGATGTTGTCATTGTTTCGGGAGTATTTTGTTGGGTCGATCGCTCTCTATTGAGCCGTGCTGTCTGCAATATTGACCTAGCACTCAAGGATAGTGGCTTTTTACTGATTTCTGACTTCGATTCTCCTTTCCTGCGAGC
>NZ_DVEH01000023.1 GCF_015295825.1 Thermosynechococcus sp. M98_K2018_005 | reverse complement strand
CCTTGGGCGGCTTCAACCGGTTGTGCAGGCTCAGAGGGTGTTGAAACCGTTGCTGCAACCGCTGGTGGCGCTGACGGCAAAATGACGGCGTGATCTTCTTCCTCCTCTGGTTCGCCAGTAGGGGAGGCAATTGGCGTTGATGGGGTGCCACTGGCCTTGGCAGCCATAATTTCCGTGGCTTCGAGGATTTGGGTGGGGGCGCTGTCAATGTCTCCCATGCGTTCTCCCCGCTTGTAGGCACTGATCTGACTGGGACTCTCGGCGGTGTCTTTTTCCTCTTTTTTCAGCCACACAAGAAAGTCAGAGGCGCTGTAGGTGGCTTCCCCGCCTAAGGTACGAATGGCAACAAAGCCATTGGCCGCATTGACGCTTTGAATGGGATACCAGGTACCCCGATAAAGAATCATCGCATCCATGCCGAGGGAGTTGCCCCCTGTCAGAGCACCGCGTCGCTTACCGCGTGCCCAGCGGTCCTTCCACAGCACTCCCGCTTCGGTGTATTGGATCACATAACCTTCGGGAACGGTGCGATGTTCGTAACGTAAAAATCCGGGGGTTTGAGCAATACCAACTTGAAAAATTTCATAATCCACCATTACCTCTTGAATCAGAGGCCGATAGGGCGATGCATCCCGTAGTTCAATGGCAAGGGTAGGGGCATCTGTTTTCACCCGTGCAACGATGCCATCTTTGTAGGAAATCAACTGAACTTCATCAAAGGTTGTTTCTACGCGCAGGTGCCGATTCGAGAGCATTCGCGAATTTTTCTGAATTAAGTCTTTGATAAATTGGTCTATTAATTCGCGATCGCCCATAGTTTCTGCTTTGAATCACGGCAAGAAGGCATTGGGCCTAGGGGACTTGCGCCCTTGCTCTCATTATATTCCCTATATTCCCTGTGAACTTCTTTCTATGGAAAGCATTGTCTAATGCAACTTTGCAACGCTAGACCCGTTCTTGCATAGGAGCCACAGGTTGGCTTAGGAACACTATTTACATCAGCCTATGCCAAAAAGCCTGCTGCCAACAACCGTGAATCTACGGATTAAAGGTTTGGAAATACTCCCGCAACCGCTGCAATGCCTGCCCCCGATGACTGACGTGTTGCTTTTCAGTGGGACTCATCTCGGCAAAGGTGCGCTGCTGACTGGGCACCCAAAAGACAGGATCGTAGCCAAACCCCCCCTGCCCGCGGGGCGTCGTTAAAATCTCGCCTGCACACCGTCCTTCGGTCGTAACGGCAATAGTGCCATCGGGACGCGCGAGGGCAATGACGCAAATAAATTCAGCGGTGCGATCGCTCACACCGGCCATTTCCCGTAATAGACGCTCAATGCGCTCAGTATCCGTCGCACCGTAGCGAGCTGAATAGATTCCCGGTGCCCCCTGCAGGGCATGAACTGCAAGCCCCGAATCGTCAGCGATCGCCCACTCTCCCATCTCCTTGGCAGCAGTGGCGGCCTTCAAACAGGCGTTGCCCACAAAGGAATCCGCAGTTTCAGCAATCTCAATCGTGGGTGGCAGGGGCAGCAACTCCCCAATCCATGGCTGTAACCAGCCTTGAAACTCTCTGACTTTACCGGCATTGTGACTGGCTAAGACAGCTTGGGTGAGAACGGGCATTTCCTAAGAACGACGCTGCAACTGAATATGATCTTGCCGCAAACTGACATCAAAGTGCTGGAGAAAATCCTGCCCCAAGAGGCCAATGTTCATTTCAGGCCCAGCCACAGCAACGAGCAATTGCTTACGATGGAAGCCGCCGACGCTGATGGATTGGACATAGACGACTGGTAGCACCACTTGACCATTGGCGGTATGAAACACGCGATTATCCACCACTTGAGCCGGGGTAATGCCTAAAGCGCGTGCCATTGATCGCGTAATCACTGTCATGCTGGCGCCTGAATCTACCAACATCTCAAACTGCAGTCGTTGATTAAACGTCACTGGGATAACGGGAATGCCCCCTTGCCGCCGCAGGATGGGTACGATGCCACTGGGCTGGGTGATCACTGTTGCCATGGGCGGAGCAGGGGTTCGGGGCAGTTGTTGCAGCCGCACCAATTCTTGACGATAGCTAGTAAGGGCTCGCGCCTGTTGCGGATGGGCACGAATGACCTGATCGAGAATTTGCACCGCTGTTGCCCAATCTTGGTTGGCGATCGCCCGATAAAAACTTTCTGGTAGTGCCACCGCAGGCACCCCCTTGGCCGGGGCAATCAGGAACACCATCCCCGCCAGCGCTGCCAGTGCCCAATATCCGTGTTGTTGGGTCATGATTTTCTTCGTACCCTAGGATCCATAGTAGCGAGATAACCGCTGGCTATTCCAGACTGCCAATGAGCACGCACCCTTCGCCGCAACTGAGTCCTGAAGACTACTTGCAATGGGAAGCCCAAAGTGGCGTTAAGCACGAATACAGTAATGGCCAAGTATGTGCAATGGCTGGGGCCAGTGATGCCCACGTTACCCTAGCCTTGAATTTGGCCACCCTCCTACGACCCACTGTGCGGCAACGGGGGTGTCGTCTGTACATGTCGGATATGAAAGTGCGGCTTGAGCAGCGAAATTGCTTTTACTATCCTGATTTACTGGTGACCTGTGACCCACGGGATCAGCAAACACCACTCTATAAATCCTTCCCTTGCTTGGTGATTGAAGTGCTCTCTCCCTCAACAGAGGCCTTTGATCGTGGCGATAAATTCATTGACTATCAAAGCCTTGAGAGCCTCGAGGAATACGTACTTGTGAACACCCGCCGACAGCGATTGGAGAGCTTTTATCACAGTGCCTCGGGGTTATGGGTTTGGCAGGCCTACTCCCCTCCAAAAGATTTGGTTGAACTCAAGAGCATTGGCTGGCAAAGCCAGTTATCGGACATTTATGCAGATGTTACCCTAGAGCTGTAATCTCATCAAAAGTTGGTGTGGATCGCCTCCATCGGGCATGCAGCAACACATTGCTCACAGACAATGCAACGGGAGCGGGTAAATTGGAGTTGAAAGGTCTCTGGGTGCAGTGTCAGTGCCTGAGTGGGGCATACCCCTGTACAGAGGCCACAGTGGACACAGGCCTGCTCATCAATCACAATTTCACGGCTGGCAAGGGAAACCTCAATATTCTGCTGCCGCAACCATTCTAGGGCGGCCTCCATTTGATCAATGTCCCCGGCCAATTCTAGAACCAGTTTGCCCACTTGGTTAGGTGCCACTTGGGCGCGGATGATATTGGCAGCAATATTAAAGTCCTTGGCCAAGCGATAAGTGACGGGCATTTGAATCGTCCGTCGAGGGAATGTCAATGTGACTCGCTTTTTCACTGGTTGAAGCTTTGCATCGCAGTACAGCCCTTTTTACAAGTATCCCACACTCGCAACACTGTGAAAGTTAGTACACAGCCCTTTTCGTAGGAATTGAAAAATGAAAAACTATTAAATTTTATTTACTATTCCATCAACGTAAACGCCATCTCCAGAGTGAAATTGTTACCCTACGAGAGAGGGATAAGATAGAGCATTTTTGTCAAAATTTAATCAAGGGGAAGGTTCGGTTCAGGGGTCGTAGGGGCTGGACTGGGTTCCGCACTCGGCAGGGCATCGACACTGAGTTGATTTTGCAGGGTGAGGGCAACGGCACCCGTGCCCGCGATCACCAGTAAACTGAGGGCAAAAGCACTAACCGACTGATGGGATGGCATGGTGGCGGGTGTCGTTGGATTTGAGCTGGAACTTGCTTGCACAGACGGCGCCGCTGTCAAGGTCTCCTGTAAGTCAACGGTCTGTGTCCATTCTGGCCATTCTTCGCCAAGGAGCCGAGCATGGAGCCGTACACGTAGAACCCCTTGGGGTGCCAATTGCTTGAGGCCTCGGCAAACAAACTGAACGCAGACTTGGGGGGGGAGCGATCGCGCCGCTTCAAACATAATGTGTAAACAGTCACCCCGTCGCCGGACGAGGGCACGCACTCCCTTGGCCTGAAGCGTGCGGTTCATCAAATGGGCAATGGCCTCTGCTTGACCCTGCCGTGCCTGCTGCCAAATCAAATCAAGGGAAGCGGTCACGATCAAAGAACCCTCAGGCGATCGCGAGCGAACCTGTGGTTATTCTACGGGAAGCCACCAATGTTGAAAGTTAGTGTCAGGCCAATTTGACAAACGTCACGCAGAGGTTTCTTGGGTGTGCAAGGCTCGCAACAGATCATGACGGCTAATAATGCCGACCAATTCCCCTTGGGCATTCAAGACCGGCAGGCGACTAATGTGGTGATTCACCATGAGGCGAGCCGCTTCAGCAATGGGTGCATCGACGTTAATCGTGTGGGGGTTGGGGGTCATGACATCTTGCACCTGCTGGCCGAGGGTTTTCTTGAGGTGTTGATGAAAGGATTCTGGAGACTCAAAGTAAATGATGCTGCCTAGGAACGTAATGTACAACGGCGGCTCTAGAGGCGCTTCGCGCACGATCAGGTCAGCTTCAGACACCAAGCCCACCAATTTGCCTTGGTCATCCACGACGGGGAGGCCGCGCACCTGTTTTTCTTCCATCAGGCGAACTGCCTCAGAAATCGGGGCATCGGCATGAATGGTAAAGGGGTTGGGGGTCATGTAGTCACGGACAAGAGCGGTCATAGTTAACCTAGGGAATGAGAGGACAGATGGAGGGGATGGTAGTCGCTGTGCATTACCAGATCGGGGCGGAGGCTCTGGGCATGGCGCAGGTAGGCATGGTAAATCGGTTGATCGGGATTGGGAGTGTTGAAGTAAATCAAGCAGCGGATACAGCGGGGTAAGCCTCCCTCCACGTGCATTTGTTGGACATCAAGGAGAGGAATGTTGCGCCAATGGGGACATTCACGGGCGATCGCCGCCGGAAAGATCTGATCGAGGTCACGGGTAACAGAGAAGGTAACACTAATCACTTCCGAGAAATCGAGAGCATTGCGCCGCTCAATCTCGCCGAGGAGTTCCAAAACCGCCTCACGGATTGCTGGAATTGAATTTTCAGTGGCGGTAGTTGCTCCACGAATTGCTCGGACGCGCCAGCCCACAGTGTGCTCCTCCATCAAGACATCCGCAAGGGTACTGTATCCAGCTTAGGGGCGATAGAGCCATAGGGGAAGTCCATTGGTGGCCAGTTCAAATTCCAACCAGTCGAGACCCGCTTGCCACGGAAAGGGAAATCGTTCCTGCTGACGCGGAAACAGCCGAGCCAAGGGCGACTTGGGTTCTTCGATGGTTTGCACCTTGGTTTTGTCGGGGTCAAGTCCGGCCAGTTCCGCCAACCAGCGACGGGCATCCTCCTCGGTTCCCAAGCGATCCACGAGTCCGAGAGCAAGGGCCTGCTCACCCGTAAAGACACGGCCATCGGCAAAACTGCGCACGGTTTCGACATCGAGGTTACGGCCTTCGGCCACGGTTTGGACAAATTGGTGATAGCTGGTGTCAATGAGATCTTGGAGAATGCGGATTTCTTCCTCGGTAAGGTCGCGATCGAAAGCAAGAATGTCCTTGTAGGGGCCAGACTTGATGACCTTGAATGAGACCCCCACTTTGTCGAGGAGCCGTTGCAGGTTATTGCCCCGCAGGATGACGCCAATACTGCCCGTAATGGTGCCGGGGTTGGCCATGATGTGCTGTGCCCCCATACCAATATAGACCCCGCCAGAGGCAGAGATATTGCCAAAACTGGCAACGATTTTCATTTTCGACTGCAAACGCTTGAGGGCAGCATAGATTTCTTGAGAATCCCCCACGGTACCGCCGGGACTGTCAATCCGCACCAGTAGTGCCGGGTAGCCCCGTTCTTCAACGGTTTTCAGGGCTTTGAGGACACGACGGCGAGTACCCCCAGCAATCGCCCCCGTAATTTCGAGGCGGGCAATCTGACGATGGTAACCACGGGATAGGGGCCAAGGCATAGGCAGCAATCAGTTCAGCAAATCGTAACAATTGACTCAGATTTCTAATCTAGCAAGGTTCTAGGAGGCGGGGGACGGTGCTTGCTTCACCATTGCTGCTGAGAGTCCCTCTGTACCGTTGCCGATATACCACAGAGCCACAGCAGCTTCAGCACGGGTGACGGGTTTTTGGGGCTGGAGCAAGAGGGTTTCTCCCCAAACGCGGCGAATGTTCGAGAGATCCCCCGCGAGATAGTCAGCGGCCACGGCATTGATGGCGGGGGGAGCAATCCGTTGACTGTCCTTGAAGCCCCATGTTTGCTGAATGCGGTCAATCGTGCTGGGACTGAGCCGCCCCTGTTGATCGAGGGGCACTTTCCACTGCAACAGGGTTTCGCGGGTGAGGGGAGCATTCGGTCGAAAGAGGGTACTGGTATCGCCGGTAAGGGGGCTGGGCAAAAATCCTGCCATCGCTAGTCCCTGAATATAGGGAAAGTCGGGATTATCACGGGGCACATCTTGGAAAATGGGTGTGTCGTTGCGGCTGCCCAAGCGGATTTGGCGTGCGGGGCGATCGGCATAAAAGCGATTGTAGGTGGTCACGAGCCAGCGCACAAACTGAGCGCGACTGATGGGGGTATTGGGTTGCAGGCGATCGCCCGTGGTGCTGAGGACACCCAGTTCTGCCAAGTCACGAATGGCGGGCTGGAGGGGAGGGGGGGCTTGATCGAGATCGGTAAAGGTTTGGGGTGCCGTGGGGTTGGGTTGGGGAGACGGTGTGGCTGTGGTGCTATTAGTGGGTGTGTAGGCCACAGTGAAGGTTGTCAGGTTATTTTCTGGCACCGTGTTGATGGTGACGATCACTTCCAGTTCAGGACTGCGCCCCTTGAGGGTGATCGTATTGTCGGCCACCTGCTGCTCCACCAGTTGCCAGCCCGACTGTTGAAATTGTTGGCGATAGAATTGCTGGAGGGCGATCGCCGGCGCTGGTGCTTGCCAGCGGGTTTCCGTCGTCTGGGGTGACCCCGCTTGCGGCTGATTGGCTACAAGCATCGCATTAGGAAACCGTAAATTCTCTGGCAGCGTTGTCGTCGCTTCTGGAATGGGTGCCGCTGTGGGGGGATTCCCCGCCCATTGATCAGCATTGGGATCGGCAGCAAACCAACTTTGCAGACCACTACCCTCACAACTGCTGAGCAGCAGGGCACTCAAGAATAAGATCCATCCCAATTGGCGCGATCGCTTCAACGTTCTTCGACCCTCAGCTTGCTACCGTTTCACTCAGCACTGATTTCAGCCGCCATAGGAGGAAAGTCTGCCCCAACTCTAGAGGCAGCGGTGTCACCCCCTCAATACAGGACTGTACCCAACCATCTCCCCACGACCATTCTTGCCAGCCCTCAATGGCCTGTCGCAATACCAGTACCAGTCGCTCTGCCGTGAGCAGTTCCACACGATGCTCCAGTTTTAACCACAGGAATTGACTGGTGAAGGTATCCCCCACTTGCAGGCGATCGCCCGTCGTCTGAATTTGTAGAGGCCACAACCACTGCTGTAACTGTGCTGGCTGCGTCAAATAATCCCGCAGTTGGTCTGCGGTGGCCGGCACCCCAATGCGCAAATGGCTTGACTGAAATGTTCCCAGCATCGCTTTCCCTAAGAGGATAGATACGTGTAGCTGCGCAAACTCCGCTCGTAGTTTTCCAGTAGGTGCTGCGCTTCCGCCAAAGTAATGTGCTGCTCTGCAAGGGCAGCCTCGGCACGGCGGCGGATTTTCTCGAGGAGGGCATCACCTTGGTACTGCACATAACCGAGGACCTCTTGCATTGTATCGCCCCGCACCAAATGCTCAATTTCGTAGCCCTTGGGGGTTAGACGGATATGGACGGCATTCGTATCCCCAAAGAGATTGTGGAGATTGCCCATGATCTCTTGGTAGGCACCGTTGAGAAAAAGGCCAAGGTAGTAGGGTTCGCCGGGGCGAAAGGGATGGAGTTCCAAGACCGATTTCACATCCCGCAGGTCAATGAACTGGTCAATTTTGCCGTCGCTGTCGCAGGTCAGATCCGCAAGGATGCCCCGTTCGGTGGGTTCTTCATCAAGGCGGTGGATTGGCATGATCGGAAACAGTTGATCGATCGCCCAGCTATCGGGCACCGACTGAAACACCGATAGATTGATGTAGTAAATTGAAGCCATGATTTTCTCAAGGTCTTCGAGATCGTCGGGCACATATTCCTGCTGGCGAGCAATGCTGAGGATTTTGGCACAACAGGCCCAAAAGAGACTCTCTGCCCGTGCTCGCTCCGGCAAACTCAAGTAGCCAAAGTTAAAGAGACTGATGGCTTCCCCTTTAAATTGCAGGGCGTCGTTGTAGGCCTCTTGGTAGTTGTTTTCATCAATCGTTTGGTAGGTGTCGTAGAGGTTGCGGATAATCAGGTGCTCCTCTTCAGTGGCGGGTTCGGGGGTCATTTTGGGCACTTCACTAACCCCCAAGACATTGAAAATCAATACCGATTGGTGGGAGGCAATGGCACGGCCGCTCTCGCTAATGAGGATCGGATCAGGAATGCCCCGCTGCCGACAGGCGTCCTTAATACCAGCCACGACATCACTGGCATAGTTTTGCATACTGTAGTTTTTCGAGGCATGGAAGTTGGTTTTCGAGCCGTCATAGTCGACTCCTAAGCCGCCGCCCACATCGAGGTACTGCATATTGGCACCGAGGCGCACCAGTTCGCCATAAATTTGCCCCGCCTCCCGAATGGCATCCTTAATGACGCTAATGGCAGAGATTTGAGAGCCAATGTGAAAGTGCAATAGTTGCAAGGAATTGAGCATTCCTACTGCTCGCAGTTGTTCAACCGCTGTTAAAATCTCTGGCACCGTGAGACCAAACTTGGCGCGATCGCCAGCGGAGGTGCCCCAGCGCCCCACTCCTTGAGTACTGAGTTTTGCCCGCACGCCAACAATTGGCTCAATGCCCAAGGTCTGACTGACAGCAATGACTTCGGCCACTTCTTCGGGCTGCTCAAGGACAATGATCGGGGTGTGACCAAGGCGACGCGCCAGAATAGCCGTTTCAATATAGCCGCGATCCTTGTAGCCATTGCAGATCAGCAGTGCCCCCGGTGTATTTAGCATTGCTAAGGCAATCAGCAGTTCCGGTTTCGAGCCCGCCTCTAGGCCAAACTGATGGGACTGGCCAAAACGCACGAGGGCTTCAATGATGTGGCGTTGTTGATTGCACTTGACGGGAAAGACCCCCTTGTAGGCTCCCTGATAGCCATAGCGGGCAATGGCTCGGGCAAAGCAGGCATTCAGTCGCTCAATGCGATCCTCAAGGATATCGGAAAACCGCAGCAGCAGGGGGAGGCCAATGTTGCGCTGTTGGAGCGCTTGCACCAGTTCATAGAGATCCAATGACCCACCGCGATCGCCCTTGGGAGAGACGGTGACATGACCCGCAGCATTAATCCCAAAGTAGGGTTCGCCCCAGCCCTGAATGCGGTAGAGCTGTTCGCTGTCTTCAATTGTCCAATTGCTGGTTTTCGTAACGGTCAATGCCATCGTGGGTGACACAGCAGCCATAGTGCGCTCCCAAATAAAACCCTGCTGATCCTAACTTGTTTTTGCCAGTGGCACCAATGCAATTGCCGTCGGCTTTTCGGAAGCGTTCGGCTGGCATGGTAGCATTAGGGATCGCTTCCCCTACCGTTGACCGCCATGGCCTTTACAAAAATTTTGATTGCCAATCGTGGCGAAATTGCACTGCGGATTCTGCGTACTTGTGAGGAATTGGGCATTGCAACGGTTGCCGTCTATTCCACCGTAGATCGCCATGCCCTGCACGTGCAATTGGCTGATGAGGCGGTGTGCATTGGCGAAGCCCCCAGTAGCCGCAGCTATCTCAATATTCCCAACATTATTGCCGCTGCCCTCACCCGCCATGTCTCGGCGATTCACCCTGGCTATGGCTTTTTAGCGGAAAATGCCCGCTTTGCGGAAATCTGCGCCGACCACAAAATTACCTTTATTGGGCCGAGCCCCGCTGCCATGCGTGCTATGGGGGATAAATCCACTGCCAAAGCGACGATGCAACAGGTGGGGGTGCCGACAATTCCCGGCAGTGATGGACTGGTGCAGGATGAGGAAACTGCCCGGGCGATCGCCCGCAAAATTGGCTATCCTCTGATGATTAAAGCCACGGCTGGGGGAGGGGGTCGGGGGATGCGCTTGGTGCGCTCTGCTGAAGATTTAGGACGGGCCCTCAGTGCCGCCCAAGGGGAAGCGGAAGCCGCCTTCGGTAATGCCGGCGTCTATCTGGAGCGGTTTATTGAAAATCCCCGCCACATTGAGTTCCAGATTTTAGCAGATAGCTATGGCAATGTTATTCACCTCGGGGAGCGCGATTGCTCTGTACAGCGGCGTCACCAAAAGCTCCTTGAGGAGGCGCCTAGCCCTGCCCTCACCCCAGAACTACGTGCCAAGATGGGAGCCGCCGCTGTGACTGCCGCCAAAGCCATTAACTACGTCGGTGCCGGCACAATTGAATTTCTCCTTGACGGCCAAAACAACTTCTACTTTATGGAGATGAATACCCGCATTCAGGTGGAGCACACCGTCACGGAAATGATTACGGGGCTAGATCTGATTGCGGAGCAAATTCGCATTGCCCAAGGGGAACCCCTCAGCTTGACCCAAGAGCAGGTTGAGTTGCGCGGACACGCGATCGAGTGCCGCATCAATGCCGAGGATCCGGAGCGCAATTTCCGTCCCCATCCCGGGCGTATTAGCGGTTACTTGCCCCCCGGTGGCCCTGGGGTGCGCATGGACTCCCATGTTTATACCGACTATGAAATCCCCCCCTACTATGATTCGCTGATCGGTAAATTGGTGGTGTGGGGGAGCGATCGCCCCGCTGCCATTGCCCGCATGAAGCGTGCCCTAAGAGAATGTGCGATTATGGGGGTGCCGACCACCATTCCCTTTCATCAGCAGGTGATGGACACACCGGAGTTCCGCAGCGGCATTGTCTATACCAACTTTGTCGATAAGCTCATGACCACATTGGGCTGGAATGTTTAATGCCTGGACCAAGAAAACTACTGATTGCAGCGAGTGGCACCGGGGGGCATCTCTTTCCGGCGCTGGCAGTGGCAGCAGAGTTACCTGAATATGAGATCCATTGGCTGGGGGTACGCGATCGCCTTGAACAGAAATTGATTCCGCCCTATTACCCCCTGCATACAATCAATTTTAGTGGCCTCCAAGGTAAGACCCCTTGGGCAAGGCTGCGCCCCTTGTGGCAATTTTGGGGGGCTTTTTGGCAAACGCGCCAGTTGTTAAAACAGGGACACTTCCAAGGGGTGTTTACCACCGGTGGCTACATTGCGGCGCCAGCTATTTTAGCGGCTCGCAGTTTGGGGCGTGTCGCCCTGCTTCACGAAGCCAACGCCTTACCGGGCAAAGTCACCCGCTGGCTGGCTCCTTGGTGTACGCTGATTGCCTTGGGTACCCCCGCGAGTTTGGCCTACCTCAACTCTAAACGGCTGAACCTACGGGTCACGGGCACACCGGTGCGTCCCGATATTCTCCATCCCGGCGACTTGGAGTTGCCGATTCCCAAGGAGGTGCCCCTGATTCTAGTGATGGGGGGGAGTCAAGGAGCAGTGGCCATCAATCGCCTTGTACGGGAAACGGTTCACCGCTGGATCGATGCTGGGGCTTGGGTGGTGCATCTCACGGGTAACAATGATCCCGATGCTCAAAGTGTTCAGCATCGCCACTACCTCGTCTTTCCCTTCTTTGAACCCATGGGACCCCTGCTGCACCGTGCGGATATCGTCATTAGTCGAGCCGGCGCCAGTGCCTTGGCGGAACTGACACTCACAGGAACCCCGGCGCTATTAATTCCCTATCCCGATGCGGCTGAGGATCACCAAACGGTCAATGCTAAAGTGCTGGTGAGTGCCGGGGCTGCTGAAATGATCCCGCAATCGGCATTGACGGGCGATCGCCTCGGACAGATCATTTTAGAATGGCTACGGCAGCCCCAAAAATTACAAGCCATGGCGGAGAATGCCCGCCAATTGGCGATGCCCAACAGCAGTCAGCAGGTCGCTGATCTGATTCGTACGCTGATTCCCGCCCCCTAGGAAACGCGCTATGCCCATCCGTCTTCTTTTTGTTTGTCTTGGTAATATCTGTCGCTCCCCTGCCGCCGAAGGGATCATGCAGGATCTAATCAAAAAGGCTGGCCTAGAGCATGAGATTCAGTGTGATTCCGCTGGCACCAGCAACTTCCACGTTGGTGATCCACCGGATGCCCGCATGGTGATGACGGCACGGCAACGGGGACTGCCCTTGACCCATCGAGCACGCCAATTTCATGCTGCCGACTTTGAGGAATTTGATCTGATTTTGGCGATGGATCGGGAAAACTACTACGATATTTTGCGCCTTGACCCCGAAGGGAAATACCGCGATAAGGTGCGGTTAATGTGCGATTTTTGCCGTCACTACGACGCGAAGGAAGTGCCCGACCCCTACTATGGTGGTCGTCAGGGGTTTGAGAAGGTGTTGGATCTGCTCACCGACGCCTGTGAAGGCCTCTTGGAGTATCTCAAGGCTCACTACCCCCAACTACAGGAGCAGCATTGATGGACTACCGCAGTGCCGGTGTAGATGTGGCCGCTGGCCGCGCTTTTGTTGAGCAGATTCGCCCCTTAGTGCAGCGAACCCAACGACCGGAAGTCGTGGGACGACTGGGAGGCTTTGCTGGGCTATGTCAAATTCCCAAGGGCTATCGTCAACCCCTTTTGGTGTCGGGAACTGATGGGGTGGGTACCAAGCTGAAACTGGCTCAAGCCCTCGATCGCCACGAGACTGTCGGCATTGATCTGGTGGCCATGTGCGTCAACGATGTCCTCACCTGCGGTGCTGAGCCGCTCTTTTTCTTGGACTACATTGCCTGTGGTCGGCTAGCGCCAGAGATTATGACTGCTGTGGTGGCGGGTATTGCCCAAGGGTGTGAAGCAGCGGGTTGTGCCCTCTTGGGGGGGGAGACAGCGGAAATGCCGGGATTCTATGCCGAAGGGGTCTATGACCTCGCAGGGTTCTGTGTTGGTGTCGTTGAGCAGGATCAGGTGCTGGATGGCACGCAGGTACAGGTGGGGGATGTGGTCTTGGGATTGGCCAGTTCTGGGCTGCACAGCAATGGCTTTAGTTTGGTGCGCAAGATTGTTAGCGATCGCCAACTCAGTTGGCAGGATACTCCCCTTGGTACCTCTTCCCTTGGCGAGCTGTGCTTGGAACCAACGCGCCTCTACGTCCAACCCATTCGTGCTGCTTTAGGTCAAGGAATTCCCATCCACGGCATGGCCCACATTACGGGCGGTGGGTTGCCTGAAAATTTGCCCCGCTGCTTGGGCGAAGGGCGATCAGCCCAACTGAACCCTCAGGCTTGGCCGATTCCACCGCTTTTTCACTGGCTGGGGGAGATGGGAGAAGTCAGCTTGGCCGAACTCTTTAACACCTTCAATATGGGCATTGGGTACACCGTGGTTTTACCGGCGTCAGCGGTTGCAGCGGCGCAGGCCTGCTTTGCCAAGTGGGGGATTGAGAGTTGGCCGATTGGCACCGTTGTTGCGGGCACCGGTGAGGTATTGGGATTACCTGCTGCTTAATTGATGCACATTTGCTATTCACCATTGCGCTCCCGCCTAGAATAAAGGGGCTGGATGCTACCACGGACTGTTGCGAAATTTGTATCAAGCAGCATCCTTAGAGATAGCAGAGTAGGACACTATTGGGGAAAGAGTTCTTTGAGGGCTTCTTCGAGGGTGGGTGCCATCACAATCCGCTGGTTATCCATAACGATGACCCGTGCTAAGGTGGGCAGTTGATTTTGATCGGCTTCGAGGTAAATGGGTTCGACGTAGAGGAGCGATCGCTCGATGGGGATAATGAGAAGATTGCCCTGCACCGATCTTGACCCTTGGCGATTCCAGAGGGAAATTTGCTGTGAAATCATTGGGTCTTGATTGATACGTGCCTCCATTTGTTCAGGGCCAAAGACCAGTTCTTGCTTGGGAAAGACGTAGAGCAGGAGCTTGCCATAGTTTTGACCATCGGAGCGAGCCGCCAGCCAGCCAATGAGGTTGGGACGATTCACGGGCGTAAAGGGGACCAGCAGAATAAACTCCTCGGTGTAGCCAATGGGCAGCTTGGTAATGAGATAGTAAGGGGCAACGGCTTGGGGTTTTTCGCGGTAGATCTCCTTGGGAATTTGCCAGAGGTCTTCGCGGTTGTAGAACACCACGGGATCCGTCATGTGGTATTTCAGGAGCTGCTCGGACTGCACTTGCAGCAGATCAATGGGATAGCGAATGTGGCGATAGAGGCGGTGGGGCATCGCACTCAGGGGATGAAAGAGGGTTGGGAAGAGCCGCTGCCACGTGCGAATCATGACATCGTCGGGTTCCACCACATAGAAGGTGACATCGCCGTTATAGGCGTCCACCACCACTTTGACGGAGTTGCGAATGTAGTTAAACGAGTGCTGCCCCGGATCGCTGTAGGGATAGTAGCGACTGACGGTATAGGCATCAATAATCCAGTAGAGATAGCTAACCCCCGCAGTGCTCGGGCTAGCCGCAATGTCGTGTTCAGAGCGTGGATCGGCGACGACAAGGTAAGGCTCACTGTCAAAGCGCAGAAAGGGGGCGATCGCCCGCACGCGATCCTGAATCAATCGCCGAAAGAGCACCCGTGAATCTGGCCGCAAGTTGGGGGTCAACAGGAGTTGCCAATCCCGGAAATAGACGCTATAGACCAAGCGTCGCCACCAACTAGCAATGGGTACGCCCCCCGTGCCATCGTAGTGGTTATAGACATTTTCAGCCCCGCGGGGAAAATCCAGTTCTGGGACATCGGAAGGGGCAAAGATGTAGGTATTGGTGAGTTCACCGTAATAGATGCGGGGGTAGAAAAATGGAATACTCTCGCGAATCTCGGGGGGATTGACCAGTAGCTCACCCGTATCGCCAATATCGCGCACAAAGTACTTGGGCAGACCATTGGCCTCGGCGGTATTCACGGGACTCATGGTGAAGCCATAGCCGTGGGTAAATACGAGGTGCTCGTTAATCCAACTGCGGGCAAACCGCTGAACCGCACTGTAGTCCACTTCCCGAGCGGCAATGAGGACTTGGCGAATTTCGGATTGGTCTTGTTCAGGGGATAGTTTGAGATAGTAGCGATCCAAAAAGGCCGCTGGAAACCGATAGTAGGAGCGCAGTTGTTGCAGTTGGCGGTTGGTTTCAAGCAGAGGGCGGGTATCCCAAAGACGAATGTTACGGGTGGTGGCCGCATTGGCAGCAATGATCTCGGCGTTGAGGTTATTCTCCGGCTGAAAGGGTTCGACCCGCATTTTTTCAAGGTTAAAGCCTTCGCGGGTGTGGGTAATGGTGCGTTGAATGTAGGGGAGTTCCCGTTGCAGTTGGTTGGGTTGAACAATCGCTGCTTCAATGGCTGTGGGCAGGAGCCAATCGGCAATTAAGATGACCACTAGATAGCCCAATGTAAAGCCAAAGAGGCCGGGGGCGATCGGTCCTAGCCGCCGCTGCCCTTCGCCGCCCCGTCGAATCGCTGACCAAGCCAACAAACAGGTGACGCCAAAGGCCGAGGCCGAGAGCCAACCATAGAGGGGTAAGCGCACGGTGACATCGGTATAGCCTGCGCCAAAGGCAGCCCCATTAGTTGAATAGAGAAGTTTGTAGCGCTCTAGCCAGAAGCTAAAGGCCACGGTGGCAAAGACAAAGGCACTTAAGCCCTGTAAATGCCGCCGTTGCGATCGCACGAAGCCGAGGAATTTGCCATGACTGAGAGTTTCATTGGCAAGGAGATAACCCAGGGCCGTTCCCCCTAAGCCGACAACACTGAGGTTCACCAACCATAGGCGCAACAGTTCCCACAGGGGGATTTCAAACAGGTAAAAGCTAATGGAACGGTGAAAGAGCGGTTCGGTATGGGGATCACTGGCGGCAAACAGTCCCTTGAGAACCACTGACCAACTGAGGCTGGCGATCGCCCCCATAGCAAGGCTTAAGAGAATGCCCAATCCTTGAAAGAGGCGCACAGGCAACCACAGCCCCAGCAGCAATGCTGCCAAACTCAGCACTAATAGCCGAGGATTCTGCACTATTTGCAGTGATAACTCCGCCACCCGCCAAACACTCAGTTGCGGCAGCAGAGGGCTATTAAACGTAATTTCTGAGCGCTGTTGCCACAGCTGCAGAGCGATCGCCCCAATATGGTAGGTAGCAACAATTAGCAGCCAAGTTAAACCGCTGGCACACAACAAAAGCCGCCATAGCCCCAACCCCCGATAGGTACTCTGGGCTGTCAGGGTGGGATCGAGGGTCACGGTGCGTTGCCGCAGGAGCCAGTGTTGCTGCCAGCCATAGAAAAGCGCCGATACCCCCGCAACCGCTAGAAACAGTAAAGCTTGGACACTCCAGCGCTGCCAGACCACTGCCAAATAACCCAGTTGATGAAACCAGAGGCTTTCGGCAATCAAGCGACACAGCCCCACCCCAAGGGCGATCGCCAGCACGAGGCCAGAGAGCCAGCGCAACCAACGGGGCATAAACTGTATAGCGGAGAGCGACGGCATCAACCTCGAAAAATCGTTAAAACTACGGTACAGTGCAGCTAGATGCTTTCCTAAGGCCAGTTTAGCGATTTAACTATGTTCTTGCGCTCACTACTTATTGCCCTCTTGAGTTTGCTTCTGTTTCTGAGCCCATCAGCCCCCAGCTGGGCGCTCGGGGGTGAATTGCCCCCTCTCAATGCCCCAGCACCTGACTTTTCCCTTCCCAGCAGCACCGATGGTCAACCCATTTCCCTGAAGGATTATCGCGGCAAGTGGGTAGTGCTGTACTTTTACCCCAAGGACTTCACCTCTGGCTGCACCCTCGAAGCCCAACGCTTTCAGCGGGATATCGAGCAATTTCATGCCCACAACGCTGAAGTCATTGGCGTCAGTGCCGACTCGGTAGCCTCCCATGAAGATTTTTGTGACAGTGAAGGCTTGACCTTTCCCCTCCTCTCTGACCCCGATGGCCAAGTCAGCAAGGCCTATGGCTCGTGGTTGGGATTTGTCTCGCTGCGCCACAGTTTCATCATTGATCCTGAGGGCATCCTGCGGGAGCGTTATGTCAAAGTGAATCCCGCGATCCACAGTCAGGAGGTACTGGCTCGCCTAGAGGAACTGCAACAGCAAGCTTAGGTCTCTATTGCTGCGGCGAGGGTTCAGGGGTTGCTGGAGATTCATTTTGCACCTGCTGCGCTGCCTGCTGAATAGCATCTTTATACTTGGCGGGGGCTAATTCCACGGCTTTGGCATAGAGGGACGCCGCCTCAGTCTTTTTCCCCTGTTCCGTCAGTGCCATCGCTTGGGCAAGAACTGGGCGAAAATCGTTGGGATTTTCTTTGCCCAGATTTTGGAAGAGGGTGAGCGCTTCATCGTAGCGTTTTTGTGCCATATAGACATCGCCAAGGAGAAGTTGTAAAGCCGTGACATCTACGCTCCCTGGTTGGACTTTGTTGGCTTGCTCTGCCCCTTGGAGACTCTCTTCAATCAAACCAATAGCAGCTTGGGGACGATCTTCCTTGAGGTAAAGATCCACAAGACCCCGCAGGGCATTGAGGTTCCCCGGAGATTTAGCAAGAACTCCCTGAAAGGTTTGGGCAGCCCCCTCGCGATCGCCCGTTTGTTGTTGCGCTTGCCCTAGGAGAATGGCATAGTCTGTTTGCTCGGGTCGCTGCGCCGCCAACCGCCGCAAGGGATCAATGACGCTGGCAATTTCTCCTTTGCCTAGTTGAATCAGTTGCAGCCGAGCCAGCACCAAGCCTTCCAGTGCCGTGGCATTGTTGGGTTCACGCTGCAGCACCAGTTGATAGCCCTTTTCTTGGGCTTGGAGTTCTGCGATTTTGTCTGCCGCCGGGGGACTGGCCACAGGGCTAGGGGTGGCTTGGGGTGACGTAAAGGCACTGGTGAGTAGGGGCATGACAGAAATGGCGATGAAGGGAATCATCCCCAACACCAACACTAAAAGAGTGATCCATTTCTTGCGCATTCTGCCTCCTGCCCAACGTTTGCCTTGCCAGTACGATTCTAGCCTAGGGGGTAGGGCAATCATTGCGAATTTTCCCGTGGCTTCCCCTTGCTAAAATTTGAAAGATTCCTCGGAGAGCTGCCATGAGCGAACTAACGCCAGAAACGATTAATTGTGCAGAGGCCTGTGTCAATGGCTGTGTCCTTGGCGATCGCTGTCCTAACCGCGAGTACATTGCTGCCGCCACCAAGTTTATGAATGATACGCCCCTCGATCAAATTCTGCAAATCGCAGCGGATAGCTATCCTAAACGTCTCTTGGCCTCGATTGAACGCGATCGCCAGCGAGCGGCGAACCCACCCCAAGAATAACTCGGGCGATTCATGTCTCGTCTGCGTGCATTGCAGGGGTACCTGCTCCTGCGGCTTTTACTTGCGCCGCTGATGCTGTGGACGATTGTCACCGTCGTCTTTTTGCTGCTGCGAGCCACGCCGGGGGATCCCGTGGATGCGATTTTAGGCCCCCGTGCCCCGATGGCTGTTAAAGAGGCCTTGCGAGAACAATTGGGCTTGGCTCAGCCCCTGTGGCAACAATACTTGACTTACTTAGGGCAACTCCTGCGATTTGATCTGGGAACCTCCCTCACCAGTCAAGGGGAAGCCGTTACGAGTATCATTGCCCAGCATTTTCCTGCAACGGCTGAATTAGGCCTTGCGAGTCTGGCGATCGCCTTTGGTTTAGGTGTGCTCATTGGCAGTCTGGCTGCGGTTAAATCTGGCACTGCTTGGGATATCGGAGGTCGCCTCTTTGGCATCATCACCTATGCCTTGCCCCTCTTTTGGCTGGGGATGCTCTTGCAACTGCTCTTTGCGGTGAATCTGCGTTGGCTTCCCTTGGGTACCCGCTACCCGATCACAGAAACACCCCCCCAAGGTCCCACAGGGCTGTATCTGCTGGATGCGCTCCTGAATGGCAATCTCCACCAACTGGCAACTGCTTTCAGTTACTTGCTCCTGCCTGCGGTCACGCTGGCGATCGTCCTCAGTGGTATCTTTGAGCGCATTGTGCGGGTGAATCTCAAGCAAACCTTAGTGGCAGATTATGTGGAAGCTGCCCGTGCCCGTGGTATCCCTGAGCATCGGATTCTCATTCACCATGCCCTCAAGAATGCCTTGATTCCGGTGATCACGGTTTTGGGTCTGACCCTTGCGAGCCTCTTGGGGGGAGCGGTGTTGACGGAGGTGACGTTTTCTTGGCCGGGGTTGGGTCAGCGACTCTACGAGGCGATCGCGCTGCGGGACTATCCAACTGTACAGGGCATTGTGGTTTTCTTTGCCGTGATTGTGGTCGCCGCTAGTATTCTCATTGACTTGCTTAATGCTTGGATTGACCCCCGCATCCACTACTAACTTTTTGGCACCTGCCGATAGAATAAAAAACGAAACGATGTAACAAATCTTAATGTTTAGGAGGTTATGCATCATGGCTCTAGCCGTTGGTACACCCGCACCGCCCTTTACTGCTAAAGACACCCATGGCAATACCGTCTCCCTTAGTGACTTTGCGGGCAAAACTGTCGTGCTGTACTTTTACCCCAAGGATGACACCCCCGGCTGCACCAAAGAGGCCTGTAGCTTCCGTGACAACTATGCCGCCTATCAGGGCAAAGATATCGTAGTTTTGGGGGTGAGCAGTGATGACGAAACCTCGCACCAAAAATTCACGGAGAAATTCAACCTTCCCTTCCCCCTCCTAGCGGATGTGGATCAGTCCATTATCAAGGCCTACGACGTGGATGGCGGCGGCTACGCCAAGCGAGTCACCTATGTCATTGACGGCAATGGCATCATTTCCCATGTCTATACCAGCGTCAAAACCGATACCCACGCCACCGACATTTTGGCGGATCTCGGCTTATAGGCGACTCTAAAAGTCATTATTGGGTGAGGCGGCTGGAGAGGTTCTGGCTGCCTTTTTGTTGATTGAACGGAGAGAGAGGGATTCGAACCCTCGGTGACATCACTGCCACACTCGATTTCAAGTCGAGCGCATTCGACCACTCTGCCATCTCTCCCA
>NZ_DVEH01000086.1 GCF_015295825.1 Thermosynechococcus sp. M98_K2018_005 | reverse complement strand
GTATCCCCTCGCTGAAGCGGAGGGGTTTTAGCCTGCCCACATCACTCCTATAATGGGAAGCCGTAACCTTTTTTCAGGAACCGCAGTATGGTGTCTTCTCCGATTAAACCTGAAGCCCCCGTTCGTCACGATGTCAAAGATTTGAGCCTTGCGCCTTTAGGGCAGCAACGCATCGAATGGGCCAGTCGGGAGATGCCAGTGCTGCGCCAGATTCGCGATCGCTTTGAGAAAGAAAAGCCCCTTGCGGGCATTCGCTTGGCCGCCTGCTGCCACGTAACCACTGAAACTGCCAATCTGGCGATCGCCCTCAAAGCCGGCGGTGCTGACGCTGTTCTCATTGCCAGTAATCCCCTCTCCACCCAAGACGATGTCGCCGCTAGCCTAGTCGTGAACTATGGCATTCCGGTCTTTGCCCAAAAAGGGGAAGACACCGCTACCTATATGCGCCACGTCAACGTTGCCCTTGATCACCGTCCCAACATCATCATTGATGACGGCTGTGATGTGGTTGCCACCCTTGTCAAAGAGCGCCAGCACCAACTCAGCGACATTATTGGCACCACCGAAGAAACCACCACTGGTATTGTGCGCCTCAAGGCCATGTTCCGCGATGGCGTCCTCACCTTCCCCGCCATTAACGTCAACGATGCCGACACCAAACACTTCTTTGACAACCGCTACGGCACCGGTCAATCCACCCTAGATGGCATCATTCGAGCAACGAACATTCTCCTAGCGGGGAAAACTGTTGTCGTTGCTGGCTATGGCTGGTGCGGTAAAGGAACCGCCCTACGGGCACGGGGCATGGGTGCCAATGTGATCGTCACCGAAATTGATCCCGTGCGTGCCATTGAAGCAGTGATGGATGGCTTCCGTGTCATGCCCATGCTCGAGGCAGCGCCCCTTGGAGATATTTTCATCACCGTGACGGGGAATAAGCACGTGATTCGGGCGGAGCACTTTGCCGTTATGAAAGATGGGGCAATGGTAGCCAACTCCGGTCACTTTGACATTGAAATTGACCTCGCCACCTTGAAAACCCTCGCCAAGGAAATCCGCGTCGTGCGCAACTTCACCGAGGAATACATTCTCCCCAGTGGCAAATCCATCATTGTGTTGGGTGAAGGCCGCCTGATTAACCTTGCGGCTGCCGAAGGCCACCCCGCCAGCGTCATGGATATGAGCTTTGCCAACCAAGCCCTTGGCTGTGAGTACCTCGTGAAATATAAAGGTCAGTTGGCTGCCGGTATCCACTCCATTCCCGCCGCCGTGGATCAAGAAATTGCCCGCTTAAAACTGCAAGCAATGGGCATTGCCATTGACACCCTCACCCCTGAGCAGGTGGAGTACATGAACTCTTGGACTTGCGGTACCTAGTCCTCCCATCAAATCGTCTCCAATGCTGAATCAGTTACCCTTCTTGAGCGAGGTCAGTGAAGCTGCGAACCCTGACCCCATTTTTAACGGTTGGGATCACGAGGGGGATCCACCTGATTCGGCGGGTTGAAGCGAGAGGGATCATGCGGCTGACCTTGGGGGCACGGTTCAAAACCGGGATTACCTAACAACTCTTTATTGGATTCGCGATAGATGCAACTTCAGCATAGACTTAATACGAAAACTGTATGAAGACAAGAAAAATGTAGCAAAATTTACAAATATTCATAGTTGACCTGTCTAAGATTGGGTGTTCAAGTAACCCGTTGAAGACAAGGGCAACAACCGTGAGCAACAAAATTGAAGCCATTAAAAAAGAAAAAGATGGCTTAGCGGTTAAACAAGAGCTAGAGAAGTTTGCAGCTATGGGCTGGGAAAACATCCCAGAAGCCGATCGCGACGTGCGCCTGAAGTGGCTAGGGATTTTCTTTCGGCCTGTTACCCCCGGCCGGTTCATGATGCGGCTACGGGTACCGAATGGCATTCTCACGAGCCAACAACTGCGAACTCTCGGCGAAATTGTCAATCGCTATGGCGAGAATGGCAACGGGGACATCACTACCCGTCAAAACATTCAGATTCGTGGTTTACCCATCGAAGATATTCCCGAAATCATAGAGCGGCTCCAAGCCTGTGGCCTCACCTCGGTTCAATCGGGAATGGATAAAGGCCGCCTCCACCGGCATACAGTAGATACAGCGCAAATTACAGCGATCAGTGACCGATAGACGCAACTTACGAATTTGTCGCCCTTGGGCATCGATCAAACCCTGGTTGAGATCGGGAGTAGCCATACCTCTCAGTCCTAACTCCATGGAAAATAGCGATAGCATGCCCCAGCGGCAAACACGGCTTGAGAGGCGGGGAGTTCTAGAAACCCATCAGTGTCAGCCAAGGCCAAAAAGTCACCAGAATTTTGCATCAGACGGGGGTGGGCAATCAGTTCGGCGGTGTTTGTTGTTTCTAGTTTAACGGGTAAAAAGTAGGTTAAGGGCTTCTCAAAAGAGAAGGGAATGGCCAAGCGGGCATACAGAAGCGGGAGATCCAGTACATAGCGGTGTAAGCACACCAAACTAGAGACGGGGTTCCCAGGCAAACCAAAGACCGCCGTTTGCTGAGTGTGATCCACGCCAAACCAGAGGGGTTTTCCGGGCCGCTGAGCAACACCGTGGATATATTGGTGTACCCCATGATCCCGCCACAGTTGGGGTAAGTAATCAAACTTACCTTTGGAAACGCCACCGCAGTAAATCAAAAGGTCGTAATCTTGGCAAGCTTGGCGATAATGGGCTGTCAATTGCGCTGGATCATCGGGCAAATGGGTGACACTGAGGTGGGTATACCCTTGGCGCTTGAGGGCAGCCATTAGAGCGTAGGCATTGGAGAGGCGGAGTTGATGGGGTTGCGGCACGTGATCTGGGGGAAGCAGTTCATTACCTGTGGCAACAATTTGCGTGCGTGGCCTGCGCTGCACACGAACTTCGGTCTGTCCCACAGAGGCGAGGATGCCCCAAGCCGGACTGTGTAGCGGGGTACCTGCCGCAAGCACCTGTTGACCCGCCGGCGCATCACTGCCACAGCGGTGGACAAATTGATAGGGCGACCAAGGTTCGGGGTGGCGGATATAGGCCATGCCGTCTCGAATCTCTAGGACTTCATAGGGAATAACCAGATCGCAGCCTTGGGGCAATGCGGCACCAGTCATCACTTCAAAGCAGGCCTGTGGATCCGTCAACATGGGAGGAACCTCACCAGCAGGGACAACTCCCAAAATTGGAAAGGCGCGCTGACCAGATTCATAGGCTGCCCATCGCAGTGCAATCCCGTCCATCATGATGCGGTCAATGGGCGGGTAGGGGCGATCGCTGCTAATGGCTTCCGCCAGTCGGCTGTACCGAGGCTCAGTCAAAGGGGTGGTCTCTGTACCCCAATCGGGCAAATGTTGCTGAATCAGGTCAACGGCTGTTTCAACGGAAATCATTTGCTATACACGTTAACTCCGAAATAGGCGGCAGTAGAGCGTTTCGTGCTGCATACTGGCGAGGGCTAAGCCCAAGGTAGAGCTTTCTAAGTTATCATCAGTCACCTTCAAGCTCTGCTGCACCGTCTGCTGGATGTGGGGCTGAAGTTGACGCAGGAGAACTTGACCCGCCGTTTGGCCAAGGGGAATGAGTTTCACCGCTGCATTGATCAGGGTGGTGACCCAACTGTGGAGATAGCCTAAAAGGGCGGTTTCTAGGGGAATGTCGGCAAGGGTAGCGGCAATGCAAAAGGCAACACTGACATTCCAAGGGTAGGGCTGCCCAGTCTGAAGTTCTGGCGGTAGGCGATCGAGGACAGCCACGAGGTTGATCAATGCTGTTCCCATTTGCCAATTTTGGGCACGCAGTTCGGCGCTTTCCCGGGCAGCCGAGAGCCACGCATTCCACTGGTGAACGGCATCAAAATCAGCCTTGGCGATCGCCCCATAGACCCGCACCATCACTGCTGTTTCTAAGTGGGCACTGCCAAAGGTCAGTTCAAAGCTGAGCCAGTCCTGTACGGTTGCTGCTGAGGTGATTTTGCCTTGGGCAATCAGGGTCTCCAAGCCCTCGGAGTAGTTAAAGCCGCCAATGGGCAAAGCAGGACTCACCCACTGCAACAAGGTTAACAGCGCTGAATCAGTGAGCATGGTAAGCACCGCGTTCAGGACAAAAGGGAGCCACTTCAAAGGTCACCGTCAAGCCGCGCTGTTCCAGCATGGTTTGCAACACGGAATCTGCCCCCAAGCGGAGATAATCAGTGTGAATTTCCAAGGGGACGTGGCGATTCCCGAGATGGTAAGCCGCCTGTAGAAGGCCAAGGGGAGTGGCGGCCATCACCTTTAATGTGGGTTCGGGTTTAGCGTAAACCGTGACTACCACCGTGCCGTCCTCGTTCTGAAGGCGATCGCCCGGCTGTAGAGTGATGCCACGCGGCAACTTCAGATAGAGGGATTCTCCCTCATCACTGTGGCAATGGAGACGACTGCGACAGCGTTCCTCTGCGGTCAATGAGAGGTGCAGCTGACGGGCATTTTCCAAAGTTGTAGTGCAAAGTTGCGTCAGTGTGAACATCAAACCAGCGTTAATTCAATAATTTTATCAAAGCGGAATGTTTTCACCAGTTGCTGAAGGCCTGCAATCAAGGCGGCTTCTTCGGGTGGGATTTCAGCAATCAGTTCGCGAATGCGCTTGCCATCGAGCTTTTTGGCGGCTTCTTGGAGTTCAGCAATCCAAGGGCGGGGCATCACCATTAGGGCGGCTGGATCCAGCACCTGAGGACGGGGGGCACTCGCAGGGGGCAGAGCATCCTCGTAGACATACTCTAGATTTAACTGGGCGGCGAGTCGTTCAAAAATCGTTTGCGGACGGAAGGGCTTAGCAATGTAGTCATCACAACCGAGATTCAGCAGCTCCTGTTTGTCCTGCTCAAAGCTACTGGCGGTCACCGCCAGAATTTTTGGGGGGCAGACGGCTTCGCCGCGCCGCAGGCGATCGCCCACTTCTTTTTTGATCTGTCGTGTTGCCGTTTTACCATCCATCACAGGCATGCGAATATCCATGAGAATGGCATGGGGCTGCCATTCTCGCCAGATCTCCACCGCCTCTTGACCATTGCTGGCTTCTTGACAGCAAAAGCCCACCGGTTCTAGGAGTTGAGTGAGGAGTTGGCGGTTTTCAGGAATATCATCTACCACCAGAATGCGGACTTCTGAGGTGGGCGATCGCAGGCCAACAACGGTTTGTGCCGTTTCCTCCTCTAGCGCTTGGGGATCCCCAAGGCCAATGTTGATCTCGAAGTAAAAGTGACTTCCCTGACCTTTGGTGCTGCGCACCTGAATATCGCCCCCCATCAATTGCACAAACTGGCGACTAATGGCTAACCCCAGACCAGTGCCTTCACTGACTTTTTTACTGCTATCGGTTTGGACAAAGGGCTGAAAGAGCATTTTCAACTCTGCCGAGGTCATGCCAATACCCGTATCACTGACTTCAAAGGCAAGTCGCGGGGGTTCCTGCGCCTTATAGCTGACCTTGAGGGAGACGCCCCCCTCTTTGGTGAATTTAATGCCATTGCCCAAGAGGTTGACCAGCACTTGGCGGAGCTTCATTTCATCGGTAGTCACCG
Organism: Thermosynechococcus sp. M98_K2018_005; assembly: GCF_015295825.1. Taxonomy (GTDB): domain Bacteria; phylum Cyanobacteriota; class Cyanobacteriia; order Thermosynechococcales; family Thermosynechococcaceae; genus Thermosynechococcus. Next base: position 15,272 of record NZ_DVEH01000086.1, on the reverse strand, counting down.
CCACAGGCAAATTAGCAGGCAAATCAAAGACCAGACGCAACCCTTTAGCTTCAGCTCGCACCTTTAGCATTTCTTCGAGGGTTTGCAACATGCGCCGCAGATCAAAGGTGGTTTCCTGAAGTGTGATGCGCCCAGCCTCAATTTTGGCCATGTCAAGGACATCGTTAATCAAACCCAAAAGGTGTTCACCGCTGCGGTTGATCTTTTCAAGGGTTTGCCGCTGCTGTGGCGTCAGGGTGCGATCGCTGAGCAAAATTTGACTAAAGCCGAGAATGGCATTGAGGGGGGTGCGCAGTTCATGGCTCATATTGGCCAGGAAAATACTTTTGGCTTTGTTGGCCGCCTCTGCTGCCTCTTTGGCCTTAAGTAGCTCCCGCTCCGCTTGATGGCGTTGATGGGCCGCAAGGGCAATTGTGACAATATCCGCCACATTGGAGACGAAGCTGCGTTCCTCCACCAGCCAAACCCGATGCTCGCCAATACTCTCAACACAGATCGCCCCCAATAATTGGCCATTGAAGATGATCGGGGCATCAATGCGGGAATACACCCGTTGGAGTTTGGCATACTCCCGCAGTTCGTGGGTGCGCGGATCCGTGAGTAAATCATTAACCACGAGGGGTTCCCCGCTGCGCAGCAGTTTCAAGTACTCCGGATAGGGGGGTTGGGTGAGGTAGGTGGGTTGGGTATGGTGATTGGCAGCAGGGTCGTATTGCACAACACACTTGAGGCGATTGCCTTGGAGTTCCCACGCCGAAGCCCGCTGGACGCGCAGTGTTGTCGCGGTTACCTGAATAATCTCCTGCAAGGCCATGCGAAAGTGCCCCTGCTGTACGTGGGGAGATTGGCTGAGTTGCACAAGAGCCACATTGTGGTCATGGAGCACTCGTTCTTTTTCGAGCAGTTGTTGATTGGCCGCCTCAAGGGCAGCAGTACGGTGCATCACTTCTTCTTCCAGGCGTTGATTAAAGCGATGCAGTTCAGCAAAACTCTCTTGGAGTTGCCCCGCCATATCGAGAAAGGTTCGCCCCAAGTTCCCCACTTCATCTTGGCTGTGGGTGTCCACATCCCCTTCAATTGCGAGATCCCCCACAGCAATTTTGTGCGCTGCTGCATCCAACTGCTGAATCGGGCGCACCATGTAGCCTGTGACTCCCCACGTCACCAGACTAATGAGACAGAAAGAGACGACGAGAATGAGCAGCCCCGCCCGTGTTTCCTCGTGGATAAAGGCCAAGAGGATCGCTTCATTGAGGCGAATTGCCAGACTCCAGCCGGCTTGGGAAATCGGGGTGTAAAAGACCCATTGCCGCTCATTGGAAGTCCAATCCCGCATCCGCAGATGGCCACTTTGGCCGCTGACCATGGCTCTGCCCAAGGCCTCAAGATCACTGCGATTTTCTTCTTTGGCAATGTAGAAAATGGACTGGCCAATGAACTGAGGATCGCCGTGAAAGATAATCCGTCCCTTGCGATCCAAAACAAAAAATTGCTCCTCCTTCAGGCCTTGGATATGCATTTGTCTTTGCAGCGTTTCCAGTGCCACATCCACTGTGGCCACCCCTCGCACTTTCCCCTGACGACGAAAGGGAACGGCATAGGTCACCCTCCAGACATCCCCTGCCCCCTCATCAAAGTAGGGATCACTCCAGCGGGATTGGCCAGTGCGGATTGCTTCGCTATACCAGTCCCATCTCGGCTGCGTGTAGTCGTAGATGCGGCCGGTGTCTTTTTGTACCAGGGTGCCGTTGTTTTTATAAACGTAGGGGGCAAAGAGCCGTTTACGAGGGGAAAAGCTGTAGGGGGTAAAGGCGATCGCCATGCCATAGGCCAGATGATTCATTTCCACATTGCGGCGCAGAAATGAATACAGTTGCTGCTCACTCGCGAGCGGGAAGGTCTCTAGGGCATGGGCACTGGCCGTTGCCAACTCCACCATCTGCTCTAGGTTGTCATCAAATTGGGTGGCATAGAGCGATACCATGGCCTGCTGCCATTCTTCATAATCAGCGGTACTGCGGCGAATCACCCGCCCGCGAATGTAGAAAAACAGGCCTGTGTAGATGACAACAATGGGCAAGAGGGTCGCCAGCAAGAGCTTATGGCGAAAGGATAGCTTGCTCAGCATGGCGATCGCCCTCCCTAGGCTTTCCCCTTAATTTTAGGCCGCCTAAAACGGCGAATCCTCTCTCTAGGAAAGGGGACTGAGCACTTTGCTGTCGCTGTCAGTGGCCACCTCACCCACCACTTCGGGGGTATTGGTTTCCGAAGGCGGCACCACCTGCCAGAAGAGGGGTAAATAGCGCTCCCACTGCTCCAAAATTATTGCGGCTTTGGCGCTTCCTGTGCGCTCGTGGTGGGCAGTAATCAGTTGTTTGAGTTGGGCGGCACCAATAGCAGAGGTGACCCGCTGAATTTTGACAATCTCAGGATTGACCTTGGCGGGGAAGGTGCCTGCTTCATCCAAGATGTAGGCCAAGCCACCAGTCATACCGGCACCCACATTGCGACCGGTGGTGCCCAAGACCACGACCACCCCACCGGTCATGTATTCGCAGCAGTGGTCTCCTGTGCCCTCGACAACGGCAGAGGCTTTGGAGTTGCGAACAGCAAATCGCTCACCGGCACGGCCGTTGGCAAAGAGGAATCCACCCGTAGCGCCATAGAGGCAGGTATTGCCAATAATGACATTGTCCGCAGCCGCATAAGGGGCATTAGCGGGGGGCTTGATAATAATTTCACCGCCGTGCATGCCTTTGCCAACATAGTCATTGGCTTCGCCTGTGAGGTTGAGGATCATCCCCGGCAGGTTGAAGGCGCCAAAGCTCTGGCCAGCACTGCCGCGGAAGTTGAGGGTAATCTGACCTTCAAAACCCGTATTGCCATACTTTTTGGCAATGGCACCGGCAATGCGTGCCCCGACGGTGCGATCAGTATTGACAATGGGCAGCTCTAGTTCAACGGTTTGCTGCTTCTCAATGGCGGCTTGCACCTCTGGGCGTGCCAAAATTTCATCATCGAGGACGGCACCGTTACTGTGCACTGTTTCGTGCTGCAACCACTGACGATCGCTGCGCGTATCCGGTAGCTTCGTCAGGCAAGCCAGATTGAGGGGGGCAGTTTTCGTCAGAGTGACATCTTGGCGAGGCACCAGCAGATCAGCGCGACCAATGATCTCATTGAGGGTGCGGTAGCCCAGCTTGGCGAGAATAGAGCGCACCTCTTCGGCAATAAAGAGGAAGAAGTTCACCACATGCTCAGGGATGCCGGAGAAACGCTTGCGTAGTTCCTCTTTTTGGGTGGCCACGCCCACGGGACAGTTATTGGTGTGGCAGATGCGCGCCATGATGCAGCCCTCGGCAATCATTGCCACTGAGCCAAAGCCAAATTCCTCGGCACCCATCAGGGCCCCCATGACCACATCCCAGCCACACTTGAGGCCACCATCGACCCGCAGAATCACGCGATCGCGCAGTTGATTTTCCAAAAGAACGCGGTGCACCTCCGTCAGCCCCAATTCCCACGGACTGCCAGCATGCTTAATCGAACTCAGGGGTGAAGCACCGGTGCCACCGTCGTGACCGGAAATTTGAATCACATCGGCGTTGGCTTTTGCTACCCCAGCGGCAATCGTACCAATGCCAATTTCCGCCACTAGCTTCACGGAGACTTGCGCTTGGGGATTAATCTGGTGCAGATCAAAGATCAGTTGCGCCAAATCCTCAATGGAGTAAATGTCGTGGTGGGGTGGGGGTGAAATTAAGGACACGCCCGGCTTCGATCGCCGCAGCATGGCAATGTAGGGGCTAACTTTCGTGCCCGGCAGTTGACCGCCTTCCCCCGGTTTTGCGCCCTGGGCAATCTTGATTTCAATTTGCTGGGCATTGATCAAATACTCCGGAGTAACGCCAAAGCGGCCAGAGGCCACCTGTTTAATGGCGGAACTGGCGGTATCACCGTTGCGCAAGCCCCGCAGATGGGGAAATTGGGGAGAGTGCCCCTCAGCATCCACATCCGTCAGCACTTGGAAGCGAATTGGATCTTCGCCCCCCTCGCCAGAGTTGGATTTACCGCCAAGACGGTTCATGGCGATCGCCAGCACCTCGTGGGCTTCCCGCGAGAGAGCCCCCAAGGACATGCCCCCTGTGCAGAAGCGTTTGACAATTTCACTGGCGGGTTCAACCTCCTCGAGGGGAATACTGGGGCGATCGCTCTGGAAGTCCAGCAAATCCCGCAGTGCCGTGGGTACCCGACTGGTGAGTTGACGGCGATAGACCTCGTAATGGTCATAGCTATTGCTGCTCACGGCTTTGTGGAGTGCCTTGGCCATCTCCGGATTATTCATGTGGTACTCGCCACCGGGACGGAATTGGACAAAGCCAAAGTTCTCTAGTTTCTTGGCGGTGAGTTCGGGGAAGGCCTTGTGGTGAAAAGCAATTGTTTCTTGGGCCAAGTCTTGGAGCGTGAGACCCCCCACCCGCGACGTGGTGCCAATGAAGGCTTTGTTGAGCAGGTCATCACCAATGCCAATGGCCTCAAAAATTTGAGCACCCCGATAGCTGGCAATCAGAGAGATCCCCATCTTGGAGAGGATTTTCAGGAGTCCCTCCTCGACCGCTTTGCGATAGTTGGCTTGCACCTGTTGCAGGGTCAGTTGCGCCAGTTTGCCCTTGGCCATCAGGCTTTGGGTGCGATCGCTATGCCACCACTGGCGAATCGTTTCCCATGTCAAGTAGGGACACACGGCCCCCGCGCCATAACCAATGAGGCAGGCAAAGTGATGGGTACTCCAGCATTGGGCTGTTTCCACCACAAGGGAGACACGACGGCGAATGCCCTGGGCAATCAAATGGTGGTGCACTGCCCCCACAGCCAATAGGGGTGGGATATAGGACGTGTCGGCATCCAAAAGATGGGGTTCGCCAGCAAGGTTGTGGCGATCGCTCAGCACAAGGATTTCAGTGCCTCCCTTGACTGCGACGGCGGCCTGTTCACAGAGCCGATTTACAGCGGCCTCGAGACCGGCAGGTCCTTGGGCGATCGCAAACTGGGTCGAAAGGCGGGTCGTACCAAAGGGTGCTCTGAGAATCTCCTCTAGCTCCGCTTCGTTGATTAGGGGTGAATTGAGTTGCAGCAGGCGGGCATCTTCTGGGCTTTCAATGAGCAGATTTCCCCGCTTACCCAAGCGAGTCACCAAGGACATCACCAGTTTTTCCCGCAGCGGATCAATGGCGGGATTGGTGACTTGGGCAAAGCGCTGCTTGAAGTAGTCGTAGAGCAGGTGGGGTTGCTGCGACAGCACCGCCAAGGGAATGTCATCCCCCATGCAGAAGGTGGGTTCCTTGCCATCCTTGGCCATGGCCTCAATAATCATCTCCACATCTTCGGCACTAAAGCCAAAGGCCATTTGCTGTTGTAGGCAAGTCTGGCTTTCGAGGGTGAGGGTTTCGCCGTAGGGTTGAGGCGCAAGTTCTTGGCGATAGGTTTTCAGCCATTCGCCGTAGGGCTGCTGCTGCGCCACCCGCTGTTTGATTTCCCAGTTGGTGAGGAGTTCTTGGTGCTCCAAGTCAACGGCAATCATCTGCCCGGGGCCGAGGCGGCCTTTTTCAATCACCGTTGCTTCATCAATTTGAATGCTGCCTGCTTCGGAAGAGACAATCACGAGATCGTCATTGGTGAGGGTGTAGCGGGCGGGGCGTAGGCCATTGCGATCAAGGGTGGCACCGACAATTTTGCCATCGGAAAAGGCCACCAATGCAGGACCATCCCAGGCCTCTTGAATGCCACTGTAGTATTCGTAAAAGTCCACCACCTCTGGGTAATCCGCCAAATCGGGCTGATTTTGATAGGCCTCGGGAACCAGCATCATCATCGCTTGCAAGGGCTGTCGTCCCGATCGCACCAGCAATTCAAGGACGTTGTCGAGGTTGGCAGAGTCACTGTTTTCGGCATCGACAATCGGCATGAGATCCGCAAAGGCTTCCCCCCAATAGGGATGGCTCAGTTGGGCTGCCCGTGCCCGCATCCAGTTGATATTGCCCAAGAGGGTATTGATTTCGCCGTTGTGCCCCAGCATCCGCATCGGCTGAGCCAAGGGCCACTTGGGCATGGTGTTGGTACTAAAGCGACGGTGGTAGAGGGCAAAGGGGGTGATGTAGTTGGGGTTCCGCAGATCGTCATAAAACTGCGCCAGCACCACCGATCGCACCATGCCCTTATAGACAATCGTGCGGGTCGAGAAGGAACAGATATAAAAATCCTGTCGCCAATCCGCTTTGGTTTGGGCGATCATCCGCTCAATGCGCTTGCGGGTCAAATAGAGCTGCCGCTCTAATTCATCGCCACTGGCTTTGCTCGAAGCCACAAAAAGCTGCTCAATCTGGGGCTGATTTTGTTTGGCTTGCACCCCCAACACACTGGGGTTTACAGGCACCGGTCGCCAGCCCAATAGGCGCAGTTCATTCTCACTGAGGATTTTTTCCACAATGGATTTGGCCGCTGCTGTTGCCGCCCCTTGGGGCAAAAAGATCATCCCCACCCCAATCCGCTGGCGGGGAATGCCAAACTCCGGCAACAACTCCCACGGAATGGCCGTCATGATGCCCGCACCATCCCCAGAGTCGCGATCGGCACTACAGCCCCCGCGGTGTTCAAGGCAGGTCAATCCCTCAAGGGCTTGGGTCAAGATGCGGTGACTGGCCACCCCCTTGCGATGGGCAACAAAACCCACACCACAGGCATCTCGCTCGGCCACAAGCCAAGGCTGTCCATGGTAACCAACTGGATGCACGGGGGAAGAAAAGGTGGATTGTTGCATGGGTCTGAAAGCGTTCAATCGACTGAGGGATAAAAACGTTGTCTGGGCAACAGCAACCTGCTCTAGGGACTGAAAAACGCCACGACTCGAAAGGGGGAGCCAAGGCGACAGTATAGAGATTAGAGAGTGCTGGTGATGGATCAACGTATAGGGTCTTTCGCTATTATAGGGGTTTCTCTTGGATCCAGAAACGCCAAAGCAAGAGATTGTTAAGATTTGGCCATAGGAGCTGGCAAACCAGCGATCGCTGAAGCTGACTTGAGGGCTAGAACGCCGCAGCAGAGAGGGGTTAAGGTTGGCGCTCAGGCTGGCGTGATATTATTAAATTTTCCAACTAAACAACAACGCTTCCAGATTAATTGCTTGGTAAAACACGCCCATGAGCTTTGCTGCTGATTCTTCTCGGATCATTCCCACGGAGTTGCGGGACGAAATTTCGCGCTCATACCTTGAATATGCCATGAGCGTCATTGTTGGGCGTGCCCTTCCCGATGCCCGCGATGGTCTCAAGCCGGTACACCGGCGGATTCTCTACGCCATGCACGAGTTGGGACTGACCAGCGATCGCCCCTTCCGCAAATGTGCCCGTGTGGTGGGGGAAGTGCTAGGGAAATATCACCCCCACGGCGATTCAGCGGTCTATGATGCCTTGGTGCGGATGGCGCAGGACTTTTCTATGCGTCACCCCCTCATTGATGGCCATGGCAACTTTGGCTCCATTGACAATGATCCGCCGGCAGCGATGCGCTACACCGAGTGTCGGCTGCAAGCCTTGGCCACAGAAGCCCTGTTGCAGGACATTGAGCAGGAAACCGTTGACTTTGTTGATAACTTTGATGGTTCCCACCAAGAACCCCTCGTCTTGCCGGCACGGATTCCCCAGTTGCTCCTCAATGGCACCTCCGGCATTGCCGTGGGGATGGCGACGAATATCCCGCCCCATAACTTGGGAGAACTGGTGGATGGGCTGGTGGCCTTAATTCATAACCCCCAGATCAGCGATCGCGAGCTCATGCGCTACATTCCGGGGCCCGATTTTCCCACCGGGGGGCATATCCTTGGCCAAGAGGGGATTGAAGAGGCCTACACCACCGGTCGCGGGTCAATTACGCTGCGCGCCGTGGCCACGATGGAAACCCTTGAAGCACCGGGTCGCCAACCCCGCGAGGCAATTATCGTTACGGAGTTGCCCTACCAAACCAACAAGGCAGCACTCATGGAAAAAATTGCCGAGTTGGTCAACGAGAAAAAAATTGAGGGCATTGCCGATCTGCGGGACGAAAGCGATCGCGAGGGGATTCGGGTGGTGATTGAGCTAAAACGGGATGCCTACCCACAGGTGGTGCTCAACAATCTCTACAAGCAAACGCCACTACAGGTGAATTTTGGCGCCAATATGCTGGCGATCGTCAACGGTGAGCCGCAACTGCTGACCCTCAAGCGCAGTTTAGAGGTGTTCCTTAGTTTCCGTGAAGAGGCGATCGCCCGCCGTACCCGCTATGCCCTGCGCAAGGCCGAAGAACGGGATCACCTGCTCCAAGGATTGCTGGTGGCGCTGGCCAATCTTGATGCCGTGATTCAACTCATTCGCAGTGCCAGTGACACGGCCCTTGCTCGCCAGCAATTGATGCAGACCTATGCCCTCAGTGAAGCCCAAGCCGATGCTATTTTGCAGATGCAACTGCGGCGCCTCACCGCTTTAGAAGCGGAAAAAATTGAGCGGGAGCACGCGGACCTGCAGCGACAAATTGCCGATTATCGCGATATTTTGGCCAATCGGCAGCGGGTGCTGGAGATTATTGAAAAAGAAGTCACAGAACTCAAGGCCAAGTTTGCCACACCTCGGCGATCGCTGATTGTGCAAGCGGATGGGGAGATTAGCGACACCGATTTAATTGCCAACGATAAATCCGTTATTCTCGTTACCCAGCAGGGCTACATCAAGCGGATGCCCGTAGATACCTTTGAAGCCCAAAGTCGCGATGGGCGGGGACGCAAAGGGGCAGAAATTAAAGAGGATGATGCCGTTGAGCACTTCTTCAGCTGTAATGATCACGATCGCATTCTTTTCTTTAGCGATCGCGGTTTAGTCTATGCCTTGCCCGCCTACCAAATTCCCAGTGGCTCGCGCCAAGCCCGGGGCACCCCCATTGTCCAACTGCTGCCTATTCCCCGCGAGGAAAAAATTACCTCCGTCATTGCCGTTCAAGAGTTTAGGGAAGATGAGTATTTGGTGATGCTCACCCGCAAGGGCTTCATTAAGAAAACGGCACTGGCAGCTTTTAGCAATATCCGCACCAATGGCCTGATTGCCATTTCCCTTGAAGAGGGGGATCAACTGCGGTGGGTGCGGCGTACCCGCGAAGAGGACACCATTATTATCGGCTCGCGGCAGGGTATGGCGATTCATTTTCGCGCCAGTCACGATCAACTGCGCCCCCTTGGCCGCGCCACGCGGGGGGTCAAATCCATGAGCCTGCGGCCGGGGGATGAACTGGTGGGGATGGATATTCTACCGGCGGCGATCGCCAACCGCTTTGCCACCACCCCTGAGGATGACAGTGGGGAGATTGAAGACTCTGAGGAGACAGTGACTCACAGTGAAGGCCCTTGGGTACTGGTAATTACAACCAATGGCTATGGCAAGCGGGTACCCGTGCAACAGTTTCGGCTGCAAAACCGCGCCGGCATGGGCATTACCGCCACCAAGTTCAAAGCCAAAAGTAACGAGGATCAACTGGCGGCTCTGCGGATTGTCAACGCAGAGGATGAATTGATGATTGTCACCAGTCGCGGCATCATTATTCGCCAAAAGGCAATGGATATTTCCTCCCAGTCGCGATCGGCCACAGGCGTTCGTCTGCAACGCCTAGATGAGGATGATGCGATTGTCACGGCAGCCGTCTTGCCCCCCGGTAGCATGGAGGCCGAGGAAGATTGAGCACCACCGCCTTTCTCACGGGTGCCAGTGGCTTTGTCGGTACCCATGTGGCTCAGGTTCTCGTAGAAAGCGGGTATCACGTCCGTGCCCTTGTGCGGCAACCGCAGCAGGCAGCCCACCTCAAGGCGTGGGGTGTGGAGTTGGTGCAAGGGGATCTCCGCACCAGTGACCTCGTTGCCCCGATGCAGGGGTGCCAAGTGCTCTTCCATGTTGCAGCCCACTACAGTCTGTGGCGGCGCGATCGCTCCCTGCTCTATGTCGTTAATGTAGAGGGCACCCGTCGCATCTTGGCCGCTGCCCGTGAGGCTGGCATTGAGCGCACCGTTTACACTAGTTCCGTAGCCGCTATTGGTGTTGATCCCAGTGGCCAACCCACCACCGAAGCTTACCAAAGCCCCCCCGAAAAGCTGATTAGCGAGTACAAACGCTCCAAGTACTGGGCAGAGCAGGTGGCTCACGAGGCGATCCGCCAGGGGCAAGATATTGTGATTGTCAATCCCAGTACCCCCATTGGCCCTTGGGATGCGAAGCCCACCCCCACTGGCGAAATGATCCTGCGCTTTTTACGGCGACAGATGCCCTTTTACGTCAACACGGGGTTGAACCTGATCCATGTGCGGGATGTGGCGATCGGTCATCTCCTAGCATTGGAAAAAGGCAAAACCGGTGAACGCTACATCCTCGGCCACCAAAACCTAACGCTGGCGGACATTCTAGAACGGTTAGCTGCTATAACTGGGCTGCCGCGCCCCTTGGGTGAAATTCCCGTAGTGATTCCCCTCGTGGTGGCTTGGTTCGATGAAGTGGTGCTGGGGGCGTTGGGCAAACCACCCGCGATTCCTGTGGATGGGGTGCGAATGGCACAGCAAAAAATGTTTTACGATGCTCACAAGGCCGTGGCCGAATTGGGCTTGCCCCAGACGCCGATTGATGAGGCGCTCCGAGACGCCGTGACTTGGTACCGCGACCGCGGGTACTGCCCCTAGGGTTTGCGATATAGTGAGGAATGGAAATTATGAAGTTTAGTTAAGAGCTATGTTGGTTGCGCCCTTTGCCTCTCAGTTACCCTTTGTGGAAGAGACGCTTCACAGTGGTTATCAAGCCTTGCAATGGGGCAAAAACATTTTTGCGATCGCCCACAAAACCCTGAGTGCGCGTCTTTTAAATACCCTCTTTCCCACCGAAGAGCGGACGCAACCCCTTAGCCCTGAGTTACAAGCATGGCTCAAGGAACGTTATGAAGCCCTACTCCAGCAGGATTGGCAGGATGCAGCGGCTGGCTTGTATCCCCCCACACTCCTTTTTGATGCCCCTTGGGAAGAGTTTTTGCGCTTTTATCCAGTGCTGTGGCTAGATTTACCGCAGATGTGGCAGCGGGCGCGATCGCGCCAATTTCAGGAGTTTGCCAAAGACGTGCGCCTTGAGGACTATCCGCAGTATTATCGCCAAAACTTCCACTACCAAACCGACGGCTACCTCAGTGAAACCTCCGCCAACCTCTACGATGTTCAAGTGGAACTGCTCTTTGGCGGTACGGCAGATGCGATGCGGCGGCGCGTGATTGCTCCCATTGCCCAACATTTTGCCACTCATTCTCCTACGCCACCCGTACGCATTCTCGATGTCGGCTGTGGCACCGGTCGCACCCTGAAACAACTGCACTATGGCTTCCCGGCGGCAGCACTCTTTGGCATTGATCTGTCACCCACTTATTTGCGTAAGGCCAACTCGCTTCTTGCTACCCAGACCGGGGATTTGCCGCAACTGATTCAAGGGAATGCCGAGAGCCTTCCCTACGTGGACAACTACTTTAGTGCCATCACCTGCGTCTTTCTCTTCCATGAACTGCCCGCCCCAGTGCGCCAAAACGTGATCAATGAATGTGCCCGCGTTCTCCAGCCGGGGGGCGTCTTTGTCATCTGTGACTCAATTCAAGCCTTGGATTCCCCAGAGCAGCGCCCGATGATGGAAAACTTTGCCAACCTTTTCCACGAACCCTTTTACCGCAACTACATTGAAGATGATCTCAACATCCGCTTAGAAAAGGCGGGTCTGGTCGTCAAAGAGGTGCAGCACCACTTTATGAGTAAGTATTGGGTCGCCGTTAAGGCTTCTTAGCTCAAAAGCGCCAGTCCGCTACGGTTTGTAACGGTGCCTACCTCCTGCGATGTGGGGCTGTTAGGCTGAAGGCAGTACGTCAAAACGTCCTTTCCTTGTTCCAGTCTGGAGGGTTAATTGATGGATGGGCTGGCATGGCAAGCGGAGTTTGTCTCTGGCTTGGCGGAAATGGATCAGGAACATCAGGCACTGCTGGAGATGCTGCAGCAGTTACGCTCGGCGATCGCTGACGGGGCAACCTTTTCGCAAGTGAAGCCGCAGTTACTAGAGTGCGCCAGCGAAACAGAACGCCACTTCCAGCACGAAGAAACCCTGATGGCTGCTGCTAACCATCCCCTCTATCTCTCCCACCGTGCTGCTCACCAAAATCTGCTACGGGATTTGAGTAGGGTGCTTGAGGATGTCCAGGGCCATCCCGAAAAGTTGACGCCAGAGACCATTGAGGCGATTGGTGCCCTAGTGGTGCGCCATATTCGCGAAGAAGATCTGCCAATGCTCTACCTGCTCACCCATCCCGAGGAGCTAGCGCAGCAACAAGCGGCTGAATTAACGGCTAAAAATGCCTTCTAAATTCCCGTGCTAACTGCTGGTTTTGCGATGTTGAATTGCCGTTAAGCCACTCGTTTGCAGCAACTCACCACTCTCGACCACGGCGTAGATGAGCCAGTGGTTGCCACAGTTCATGCGGGACTCCACCGTGCACTCCAAATAGGCAAGGGCATCGAGTAAAATCGGGGCGCCACTCTCAGCACTTTTGAGGCCAAGGGTGGCTAATTGTTGCTCACCAAGGCGTTGCGCCTGCTGAAATTGGCGAACGAGGGGACTGCCTTCCTTGAGAATATTCAACACAAAGCGATCGCCCACCAAGCAGAGGCTTTCTGCCCATTCCTGCGGCAAGGACACAGTAATTCCCGGCGGATTAAACGAAGCTTGAGACACCGACGACACCAAAATAGCCGCTGCTTGCGTGAGGTGAAAACACCCCTCGGGCAGCGTTGTCAAGACACACAGCGAACCCACGACTCGGTTCACGGCTTGCTCAGTGCGATCCACCTGTGCTTCCACAAGACTGGGGGGGCGGACGGTGCGGCTCTTGCGCAATTTTTTCAGGGCTTGGGCAAACTCGTTGGCGGCAATTTGGCACTTTTCGAGATCGCTTGCCGTGGGGGTAAACTTTACCCGCAGTGTTTCAAAGCCAAGGGTATAACCCGCATCCAGCAGCTTTTGCTCAATGTCATCAATGGCCTCACCGCTCCAGCCATAGGAGCCAAAAACTCCCGCCAGTTTGGTTTTGCTGCCCTCGGCCAAGATAAACCCCAAAGCAGTCTGCACCTGCGTTGGCATGTGCCCCCCTAGGGTGGGTGAGCCAATAATAAAGCCGTCGCTACTGTGGATCAGGGCTTGCATTTCCGCTGGGGGTGTGGTTTCACAGTTAATGGCCTCCACTTGAACGCCGGCTGCGGTTAAGGCTTGGGCGATGGCGTTGGCTAGAATTGCCGTATTGCCATAGGCAGAGGCATAGAAAAGCGCCACCTTGGTGTCCTGTTCCGTTTGGGCTTGGCACCAGTCGCGATAGTCCTGAAAGAGGCGGCTACGGCTAAACTTGACAATCGGGCCGTGGGCGGGGGCATAGAGGCGCGGTGGCGGTGTCAGTTCTGCCAAGCGATCCAAAATACTTTCCACTTGGCGGGTTTGTGCCGCATGCAAACATTCAAAGTAGTAGGCACGATCCTCATCGAGTTTTTTCCACTGCTCATCGTAGAGGCTGTCGCCACAGACATGGGCACCAAAGAGCTTATCTGTGAACACAATTTGATTCTGAGGATCAACGGTGATCAAGCCATCGGGCCAGCGGGGCGTGGCAGCGGCAATAAATTCCAGACGGCGATCGCCCCCCAACTCCAAGGAGGTTTCCGCTCGGGGAATCCAGAGATTCAATTGCTCGCCAAGGGTGGAGCGAAATGTCACTGCCCCTGCCTTGGAGCAGACGATAATGATCTGGGGCGCTTTTTCCAGCAAAACCTTGACGGTCGCAAGACGGTTGGAGTTGACATGACTAAGAATCAGGTACCGCAGTTGACTGAGATCAATGTGCTGCTGGAGTTCTTGCAAATAAATCTGGGTAAAGGATTCCCCCGGCGGATCTAGAAGTGCGGGTTGGGGGGCTTGGATGAGGTAGGAATTGGAGGTAGTTCCCTGTTGGCGGCCATACTCTACTTCAAACTTCAGCCGATCCCAAGTGCGCGATCGCAAGACCAAAACCCCAGGCGCAATTTCTGCGACTTGAACATCACGGGGACGAGCTTCCGTGAGCATTGGACACCTCCTGAAGACCTATCTGCGGTACTGTTATCGAAAATATCGAATAGCACTGCCACTATAACGTAGTTTAATAGCCTAGGGAATTGCCAGTAAAAACTTTTATTCTTGATCATTATCATTAATGTTTTATTTATCATTATCATTAATGTTTTATTTGATCATTTTTCAAATAGTGAAATCATTATTTCAAATAGCAAGATTGCTAAGTAATTGGGATTCAAGAAATTGGTCAATGCTTAAACACTTTAATACTTTCTAATCATATCAAATAAAGAGAGTCAGCTTTATTATTTTTGATCTTTGTTTTTATATCTCTTTTATAAGCAGAATCAATGAATACAGCCATTTTTACCGAAAAATTGTGTCTCATACTAATTCAATTCGAAGATAGGCTGAATAAAGACTGTGTAATAAACGACCAGCCCGTCAAAGAACGAATCACTCCCGCTGTCATTGGTGACAATACAGCTTGCAGCTTTTGACGCAGGGCTTCCAGTGTCTTGAACGACTGCCATGGCAATGCTGCCATAACCGCTCAATGGGATTGACCTCGGGAGTGTCACGACAGTCGGTGTCCAATTCATGGTGTTTGCGCGATGGGCAGCAGCTTGATCCATCTGCACCACCAACACCGCATTGGGATACTGTGAATGAAGTCCTGAAAAGCTCGACCATTGAGCTGGTCATCGACCTGAAAAAGTGTTCTCCCGTCAAAGGCTCGACGACACCATCGAGCCAAAAGGTGGGTTGCCGCCATTGATAGAGGCCTTGGGGCTTGAGGCCCGGCAACGTCAGCCGCCGTCCCGTGGGGGATGATGCGGGCGGCTGCGGGGGGCGCCTTAACTGCCAATAACTACTGGCGTCCTCCTTGGTGATAGGCGTTGAGCCAGCAAGTCATGGTGGACGCCTTGCGATGGAGCAATTGGGCCATTTGGGGGCGACGGTGGACAAGTCCTGGCTTGAGCCAGTAGAGCACCTGCAAGCGTTCCTGCTGTCGCGCAGGCGAACGGTAGTGATCAATACAGTTTATCCCCCTGCCCCCCATTAGCATAGGATGCAATACTCGTAAGAGTC
>NZ_DVEH01000038.1 GCF_015295825.1 Thermosynechococcus sp. M98_K2018_005 | reverse complement strand
ATAAAGCGTTTTGGATGAGGGTGGTTGTCCGTACCAGTTGCCGAATTTCCTCATCCCAAGGTTCTTGACGACTCAACGACAGTCGCTCAATTAGGAGTCTCTGACCACTGGAGCGCAGGATCAGATTGCCGCAGTGGGGCAGCACATTGATAAACTGGGCCTCAAACGTGGGCAGGGCAGTGCGGGTTTGGGTGTAGAGTTCAAATCCGGTACTGGAGGCTCCGAGAATTTCAGGCTCAACTTTGACAAAGTGGCATCGCGACAGAGCCACATCAAACATCTTGCGCACCATGGAGCCAACTATACCTTTGGCGCTAGGCAGATGGAGCAAAATCCACGCCTCACTGGGGAAGGGCTGGGCAATCATGGCCACCAGATGATTGTTGTCGCTATCCGAAACCCAGCAGAGAACAAGATCATCAATGCCCCGGCGATAGGCTTGCTCAAGAACACCTTCATAGGCGGTGGCGCGGAGAGTAGCTTTGATTTCTGGCAGAAGCGGATCGGCGGTATCAAGAAACCGAAAACCCAAGGGGAGTAACACCTCCTTGAGGGGCTTCGCGATCGCGGGATTGGGTTGGGGATTGGCGAACAAAAGAACAAGGACGAAAATAACCACAGCTACGGCGATGCCAATCAAACCCGCCACCATGATTTTTCCTCGCTGCTTGGAGTGCTATCCTCAGCCTACCACTGTGCTGCAATTGGCATCCGCCAACCGGAACCAAAGGCGCGATCCGTAATCTTTAAGCCCGGTGCCGCCTGCTGGCGTTTGAATTCTGCCCGTTGAACCATGCGGCGCACCCGCTGTACAAGGTCGAGATCATATCCCGCAGCGGCGATCTCGTGATCCGACTGGTGGCGATCGATCATCCGTGCCAAAATGCCATCGAGAATGTCGTAGGGCGGCAGGCTATCCTGATCCGTTTGGCCGGGTTTGAGTTCAGCACTGGGGGCTTTGGTGAGAATGTGGGGGGGAATCACCCCGGACCCTGCGATCGCCAGCTCGGGAATCGGATGGCCTTGAGCGGCCTGCTGATTCAGCCAATGGCAGAGTTCATAGACACGGGTTTTGGGTACATCGGCAATGGCAGCTAGACCGCCACTCATATCGCCGTAGAGGGTGCAATAGCCCACCGCCAGCTCAGATTTATTGCCGGTGGAAATGAGCAAGTGGCCAAACTTGTTGGCGATCGCCATCAGCAGCGTACCGCGAATGCGGGCTTGGATATTTTCCTCGGCAACGCCACTGGGGGTACCGGCAAATAGAGACGCCAGCACCTCACTGTAGGTCTGCATCAGGGGCGCAATCGGTAAGACCTGCGTGGCAATGCCCAAGTTTGCGGCCAAGTCCTTGGCATCGGTTATCGAGTGATCGGAACTGTAGGGAGAGGGCATCAACACCCCCAGCACCTGTTGGTTGCCCAAGGCTGCCGTCGCGATCGCCGCCACCAAGGCTGAATCAATCCCCCCACTGAGGCCAATCACCACCTGCTGAAAGCCACATTTGCGAGCGTAGTCGCGCACCCCTAGCACCAAGGCTTGCCAAATTTCCTCAGGTTCACTGCTGGCGGCGGGAGCGATCGCCGTTGGTTCGAGGTCTCCCTTTTCCCAGTGCACAGGCAGGAGATCTTCGCGAAAGCCCTTGGCTTGACTGACGATCTGCCCCTGACGATTCACCGCTAGGCTGCTGCCATCAAAAATCAAATCATCATTGCCCCCCACCTGATTGGCATAGATCAAGGGACAGCCATACTGCCGAGCCGTATGTTCAATCAACGCTTGCCGTAGCTTCGGTTTGCCAACACAGTAGGGCGATGCCGAAAGATTCACAATTAGATCCGCCCCCTGCGCCACCAATTCAGCCACGGGATTGCGCTGGTAGTGCCGCTCTCCCCAAAACTGCTCATTGTTCCAGAGGTCTTCACAGATGGTGACGCCAATTTTGAGCTGATCGCTGGCCGTCGTCAGGGTAAAGAGATTCTCCGTACCGCCGGGGGCAAAATAGCGACATTCATCAAAGACATCGTAGGTGGGCAATAACTGCTTGGCAAAGACCTGTTGCACCTGTCCCCCCTTGAGCAGCGCCGCGCCATTGAAGAGGGGCTTTTCTCCCTTTACGCCAGCAGCGGGATTGGCTAGCACTGTGCCCACTAAAACCGCCACATCAGCCGGTAAGGCAGCGGCAAGACGGTGCAGTTCCGCTTGAGTTGCTTCAACAAAGTAGCGGTTGAGGAGCAGATCCTTGGGGGGGTAGCCACAGAGGACGAGTTCAGAGGTGATCAGCAAATCCAGAGGGTGCTGGCTGCGGATTTTTTGGACTGCGGTGAGGATTGCTTGGGCATTGGCTTTGAGACTGCCGACGGTGGGGTTGAGTTGCGCAATCCACAGATGCACGGCCATAGGAATTCCTCAAAAAAGTTTAGACAAAAACTAGGGGTTTATCCTTGAGCGGCGCAAAGGCTTCGCGATCAAAGCGGTAGAGGGTTGCCGGTCGACCCGCCCCTCGAATCACTTTTTGGTGCGTATCCTGCAAAATGCCGAGTTTCAGAAGTCGTGAGCGGAAGTTGGAGTAATCAGAAAAGTTCGCCCCCAAGACTGTGCTGTAAAATTGGTAAAGATCATTGAGGGTGAAATACTCAGGCAACACATCAAAGGCCACAGGGCTATACTCCAGCTTATTGCAGAGGCGGCGATGACCGTAGGCCAAGATTTTGCTGTGGTCAAAGGCCAGTTCTGGACAGGCACTTAGGGCAAACCACTGCACTGGAGATTCGCCCGCCGCAATCAGTTCAGCATCCGCAAAGCGCACCAAGGCAAAGTAACTGACCGACAGATAGCGCTTGCTATAGGTGGTCTCGCGGGGATCCCGCGCCGGTTCGCCAAAGGTGTACAGTTGCTCCAGATAGAGGTTACTGACGCGAATTTTTTCCGCGAGGGTGCGATAGGCCGCCGCTTCGAGGGATTCCCCCTGCCGCACGAGGGTACCGGGGAGACTCCAATACCCCGCAAAGGGCAACTGTTGTCGCTGCACCAAGAGCACGAGGAGGCGATTTTGATCCGTATCCACGGAGAAAATGACGTTATCCACACCGACAACAAATTCCGCAAGGGGCAAAGGGGAAGCGCTCATGGCTGGGAGTAGAGTCCTTGCTGCTGAATATACTGGGCGATCGCTGGCAGGAGTTGTTGTTCATCCCGCTGTTGCCGATAGGTCGTCGAGGAGACCGCTGGCCCACGATAGTTTGCCAGTTCCATCTGGGGACACAGTTGCCGCACAGCTTGCCAATCCTCGGGGTCAATGACGACGCCGGGACGCTGCAAGACCAAGAGCTTCACCTGTTTAAGGAGCTGCTCCGCCTGATACCACTGGGGCAGCTTAGTCAGAACATCACTGCCAACCACAAGGGTGAGGGGTTCATGGGGCCACTGTTGTTTCACCTGCTCAACGGAATGGATGGTGTAGGGGTGGCTGAGTTCGGGGCGGTGTTCGATATTGGGGCGGTTGAGGCTGCGCACCAAGAGATTGAGCATGGCTTGGCGATAGGGCAAGGGGGTTTGCTGGCCTTTGAAGGGGTTATCGGCTGCCCACACCAAAACGCGATCATAGCGATCGCTCAACCACTGGAGAATATCACCGTGGGCGGCAGTGGGTGGATCAGCACTGGTACCAAAAAGAGCGATCGTCATGGGCGGTGGCGTAATTGTTGAATCAGGGCATCAAGGGCAGGGGAATAAACTACGGGCTGGGTCACATCTAGAAGGGTCTCGGGCAATTCCGCTAGGCTAGCACGGTGGCGATCGCGAATTGTCGCCAAGGACTCCGGGGAATAGAGGGGGCGCCCTTCCTGCATGACGAGTTCGAGGAGCGGTCTGCCCCAAACATTTTCCTCGCTGGCAAGGGCAAGGCAATCCCCACTGGGGCGGCGATAAATTTGCTTGCGGCCGGGTAGGGTCATTTTGCCACTGGAGATCTTCATCACCCCCTGACCATTGATCTCCACTAGCTTATAGACACCATTGACGGGATCTCCCGTTACTAGCTTCGTGCCAATGCCATAGGCATCAATACAGGCACCTGCTGCTCGCAGGCGGCGAATTTCCCCCTCATCCAGATCTCCACTGGCAATGATTTTCGCTTGGGGCAGTAGTTGACGAATTTTCTGGGAGAGGCTCAGCAGATCCCCTGAATCAATCCGCACCGCTTTGACGACAATTTCCCCGGCCGCTTGGCGATCGGCAAGGGTGGCAACGGCAGCTAGGGTGTCATAGGTATCCACCAGGAGCGCCCCTTCGGGGTAGTAGCGCAAGAAGACCGTAAAGGCATCCTGTTCTGTACCGGCAAGGGTGGCGATCGCCATCACGAGGGAATGTGCCATTGTGCCTGTGGGGCAAACCCCCAACTGCTGTGCTGCTAAGACATTCGAGGTGGCCGTAAATCCGGCTGCGAGGGCTGAGCGTGCCGCCCACAGGGACGCTTGGGGACTAAAGGCACGCCGCGTACCAAATTCCAATAGATCAATCTCTGCCCCCACCAACTGTCGCAGCCGAGAAGCGCGGGTGGCCACAAGGGTTTGGTAGTTCACGATATTGAGCAGACAAGTCTCTAGCCACTGGGCTTGCCAGAGGGGTGCCTCAATCCGCAGCAGGGGTTCTTGGGCAAACACAACCGTTCCTTCCGGAACTGCCCACACATCCCCCCGAAACTGACTTTGGCTCAATAGCTCCCAGAATGCAGCGGGTGCCCGCTCAAAGACCCCTAGACCTTTCAAGTAATGAATTTGCTGGGGCGTAAATTGCACCCGTTGTAGGTATTCCAGTACCTGAGCCAACCCCATCGCCACCAGATACGTATATCCTCGGGGCAGTCGCCGCACACTCAGTTCAAAACTGGCGGGTGTCCAAGCCAAATCCTCACCTGCGTAGGTGACCACCATCGTCAGTTGGTAGAGATCCGTCAGCAAACTGTAGTCACTGGCGGCCAAGGTGAAACCCGTCATGGCTCTGAGATGTAAAGGATGTTTTGTTTATAGTAACTTTTACCATAATTGTCAAGGCGATGCCATTCTGCCCCATAGTCAGCCAAGGTGGTGAGCAGGAGTGCCGATCGCCAGCGTTCGACGCCAAAGCCAAGGGCACGACAGGGCTGCCATGTTTCAAAGCACTGAAAAATTGCCGTGCGGGCGATCGCCCCTTCGAGGGCAGAGGAAAAGACCAGCCGCTGCGGTTCTAAACCTTCACGCAACAGGATACTCAAGCGTTCTGGAGAGCCAAACAGCGCTGGCTTAATCACAAAGAGTCCCGGCCAGCCACGCTCTAACCAACGCTGCAATTCAGGTGCACTCACTACACTTTCATCGAGGGCAATCGCGGTTGTCACCGTCTGAGACAGCCTCAATAGAGCTTGCCATTGGTCAGGGGGTAGCGGTTGCTCCACATACTCAATTTTGCCGTTCCCATGGCGATCGAGCCAAGTCAGCCAGTGCACTGCGGTTGCTAAATCCCAGCCCCCGTTGGCATCAAGGCGTAATTTTGCGACCTGGGGCAGTGCCGCCAGTAACACCTTGAGAATCCCTTGCTCTTCCTCTGGGGACAGGACACCGACTTTCCACTTGAATGTGGTGTGCCCCTGCTGCCAAGGCTGCTGCCACTGCTCAAGGGCGGCCCGACCGCTGCCTAAAAGGGCGCAGATTGGCCAAGGGCGTAGCCGATAGGGAAGTTGCCCCACACTCTGCCATGCCGTGGCAAAACCAAACTGGGCGGCGGGTAACGCCTCTGGAATTGTGGCAATGATCTCTGGGGTGAGGTGGCAAGGCAATTGCTGACACAGGGCAATATCGGCACTGAGGGTTTCGCTGCCCCAGCCGGGGAGAGGGGCAATTTCACCGTAGCCCACATGGCCCTGTTCATCTTCGAGGCGCAGATAAATCCCTGAGCGCGATCGCCAGACCCCCTGTGCCGTTGCCAAGGGTTCCCGAAGGGGTTCCTCGTAGATACGCCACTGCCAGCGCATCTCTAGCCCCCACTAAACCCGCTCGAGGGTTGCCTCCAGCAAATGTTTGAGCTTATGGCTGTTGTGAATACCGCTGAGGAGTGTGTAGTGATTGGCGTCCAGTTGCCAGTAGTGCTCAAAGCCGGTACAGCGGTTGGCATCCCCCAGCAAAATAAACTGCTGCACGATCGCGTGGGGCGTAATCCAGCCCTCCCCCTCCAGCCGACCCAAGAGGCTATGTTGGAGCACATAGGTAAACACCTGCTCATCCAGTTCCAACTTTCCCCGCGACTGCAACACTAATTCTGGCTTGACTTGATCGGGAAAGGTGATCTTGGCCGCCATTGAAAACCAGTCATCTTGGCCGTAGGAGACAAGAATCCTCCCCGTCACTGGAATGGGTTCTTGATTGGCCTCTAGCCACGTTCCCTTGAGCAGCCACCGCCCTCCATCAACTAAAAACGTATGATTCACCTTTGTCATATCCCCAATGGCTGTCCTGATTGTATCGTTACCCTCTGGGTAGGGATAGAGAACGGCAGAACTTTTTGCTAATTTCTCCCGCTTGCGCAGGCGATCGCTATGATCAAAGAAAATCTTTGCAGCCTTCCCTGAGAAACTCACCGCCATGCAGCGTCCTTGGCAAGTCTATTCTGCTGATCCTGCCCCCCTAGACTTCATCGAGGCAGTCAAGAAACTCCACCCCGATGCGGGCGCTATCACTGCTCAGTTACTTTGGCAGCGGGGCTATCGTGATCCCCTTCGGCAAGTGCCCCCTTTCTTAGATTGGCGCTACTACGAGTCAGCCTCCCCCTTCGCGTTTCCAGAAATGCCCGCTGCTCTAGGGCGTTTGCAACGGGCACTCGATCAACAGGAAAAGGTTGCCCTTTGGGGAGACTTTGATACCGATGGGGTCACGGCCACCACCGTCCTCTGGGAAGGGCTAAAACCCCTTTTGGGGGCGCAATTGGTGGATTTTTATATTCCCAATCGCCAGCACGACGCCCATGGTCTCTCGTGCCATGGCCTTGAGGGCCTGCAGCAAAAAGGAGTTTCTCTGATCATTACCTGTGATACGGGCTGTACCAATGGTACTGAAATTGCCTTTGCCCGTCAGTTGGGGATGGATGTGATTGTTACCGATCACCACACCCTTGAACCCGCTCCCTTGGGGGCTGTGGCGCTGATCAATCCTCGGCAGTTGCCTTGGGAGCATCCCCTGCGTCATTTATCGGGGGTTGGCGTCGCCTACAAATTTTTGGAAGCCGTCTATGCAACTTGGCCAGAGAAAACCCAGGGGTATGCCCTAGAGAATCTCCTTGATCTGGTGGCCATTGGCCTGATTGCGGATTTGGTTGAATTGCGCGGAGAGTGCCGCTATCTTGCCCAGCGCGGCCTAGAACAACTCGGACAGCGTCAGACCCTCCGACCTGGTATTGATGCCCTTTTGAAGGAGGCGTCCAAAGGCACGGTCCAGCAACGGGAGATTAGTTTTACCGTCGCACCCCGCCTCAATGCGGTAAGTCATATCCAAGGGGATGTGCGATCGCTGATTACGCTCTTGACCACCCAAGATTCGCGCCAAGCACAGCAGTTGGCAAAGCACATTGAAAAAGTGAATGCAGAACGGCAGCGACGGCAAAAAGAGATTGCGAAGATGGCCCATGCGAAAGTGGCTCAGTTGGATCTCTCAGCATCGCGGGTGATTCTCCTTACCGATGACAGTTGGCCCTTGAGTCTTTTGGGGCTAGTGGCAAACGAGATTGTCAAAACCTATGGCCGCCCCGCCATTTTGCTTCAGACCAATCCAGAAACGGGCATGGCAGCAGGCTCAGCGCGGTCTGATGGCTTTGTGGATCTCTATGAGGCACTCCACAGCCAACGGCACTTATTTGAGGGATTTGGGGGACATCCCTATGCAGCGGGCTTTCGGCTGAAGGTGGCACATATTCCCCTTTTGGAAGCAGCCCTTAACCAATTCTTGGCACAAAAAGAAGGCACCGCTAGCGCCACACCCCAACCCTTGAGGATTGACTTGGAAGTGACCCTGGATCAACTCAATGAGCGATTGCTCAAGGAACTAGAGGTGCTTGCCCCCTTCGACACCACCCACCATCCCCAGCCGCGATTGCTGGTGCGCAATGTGGAACTCACTGACCTCAGGGATAACAATAACAGGGAGAATCAGAACACAAGAAAATACGTCTCGATGGTGCTCCGCGATCGCCAGCACACCTTTCCTGCCAAGTGGTGGGATCATCAAGTGGGGGATTGTCCCAAGGGACGCTGTGATCTGGTGATTGAGCTAGAGCAGTGGCAAAAGTGCCTATCAGCCGTCATTAAAGAGCTGCGACCCAGTGCAACCAATGTGATCCAAGCAGCATCTTTTCAGTCCCTTATGGATTATCGCGATCGCCCCCGCGAGGCAAGCGTCAAGGGCCTGCGCGTCGAAACTTGCCCGACATCACGGGAAAGCTGGCGCCAATGGATTCAGCGAGCGAAAAGGGAACAGCAACCCTTGATTTTGGCCTACTCTCCCCCCCCAGAGCAGGACGCCCTAAAGGTCTGGCAGGAATTCCTGACGCTGTGCCAACAGGCCAATCAACAGGGAACATGTTTACAACGAGAGGAGCTGCGGGAACACCTTGGCATTGAAGCGGTCACTCTGAACTATGCCCTCAATGTGCTGGAGACACTGGGAGTTAAGGTTATTCAAAGTGGAGAAGAGTTTAAGTGTGAGTGGCCACCCGAAGTAAAGTCTTCCCCCCATACGGCGGTAGCCTTAGAGACTTTCACAGCAGCGATCGCCGAGGAGAATTTCCGTCGTCGCTATTTTGCTGCCGCCCCTCTCCAAGCGCTTCAGGAAACATACTAAAAACTGGCTACAACTTTTTTTCAACAGGGAACCTGAGGAACACACACGAGCCGACAGGGGAAACACACGGGTCATCAACGTTGATCGAGAGAAGAGGAGCAATCGCCCTGAGGAGAGCCTCAATCTGGGTACACACAACGTGCCTCGGTGCAATGCCTGCAACCGTACTCTTATCCTCCCACGGCTGCCTTTGGCGGCCTACCGTGTTTTCACTCAACTTTGCCAACCTTAAGAAAGAAGAAATTCTCCCTCAGATTCCGTAAAACCACGGATGCCTAGACGTACATCGCCTCCATGAGGGCATCGCTCATCGTGACGTTGGTGGCCACACTTTGAATATCATCGAGATTTTCGAGGGCATCCATGAGCTTAAGGACGCGCTGCGCCGTCTGTTCATCGGTGATTTCTACGGTATTCATTGGAATCCAACGACTTTCGGTGTCGAGAACAGTATAGCCGTGTTCTTTCAGGGTTTCGCTGACGGTTTCCAGGGCAGGGACGGGACAGCGCACTTCGGCCACCCCCTCTAGGATCTCATAGGTTTCGACATCTGCCACCAGTAGTGCCTCAAGGAAGGCTTCCTCGTTTGTAGGGGCGGTAACAGTAACAATGCCCCACTGCTCAAACATCCAGCCCACACAGCCGGTTTCCCCGAGGTTGCCCCCCTGTTTATTAAAGGCAGCGCGCAGATCCGCTGCCGTGCGATTGCGATTATCCGTGAGGGCCTCAATCAAAAAGGCCACACCCCCCGGCCCATAACCTTCGTAGCGAATTTCCTCTAGGGGAGCATCACTGTCGAGGGTGCCGGTGCCCTTGGCGATCGCCCGCTCAATGTTTTCACTGGGAATCCCTGCGGCTTTGGCCTTCTCAATGGCGCTGCGCAGTTGAAAGTTGCCCGCTGGATCCCCTCCCCCATGCCGCGCCGCAATAATCATCGCTCGCGATAGCCGCGCAAAGATTTTGCCCTTTTGGGCATCCACCCGCGCCTTTTGCCGTTTAATGTTTGCCCACTTACTGTGACCTGCCATAGGGAAAGTACATGTCAACAGTCAAGAAGAACCCCGCTGAAACCAACGGGGCAAGTCAACAGGGTTATTTTGATCGAAGCTATTTTTAACGGAAACCAACAGCGGCTTGCCAAACAAAGGCCAAGGCCAAAAAGAGCACAGGAATCACCGGCAGCACATCCACGAGGGGATCAAAAATGGCGTAGGCTTCCGGGAGTTTAGCAACCAAAACCAAAGCATCAATCATGGTGTTTTCCTAAAAGAATTCAGCGATCGCAAGAGAACTGAAAAAATAGTACCATAGCCGCTGCGGCAACGGGATCGCCATGCCAGACATTCTCCCTTTACCAGAAACAGACCAGCATGACTTTTGGATGCAACAGGCGATCGCCCTCGCAGAACAGGCAGGCGCTGCCGATGAAGTGCCCGTAGGCGCGGTGATTGTCAGTGCGGAGAATGAACTCATTGCCACGGGGGAAAATCGCCGCCAGCGAGATCATGACCCCACTGCCCATGCGGAAATCATTGCCCTCCGCCGCGCGGGGCAACGTCTAGGCACGTGGTATTTAACGGGCTGCCGCCTCTACGTGACCCTAGAACCCTGCCCGATGTGTGCCGGTGCCATTGTCCAAGCCCGCATTCACACCCTCATCTATGGGACAACCGATCCAAAAGCTGGGGCAATTGATTCAGTGCTGCAACTTCCCCAAAGCCCAGCGGTGTTCCACCGAATTCAGGTCATTAGCGGGGTTCAGGCGGCGGCCTGTCGGCGACAGTTGCAAAGGTGGTTTCGCCAGCATCGTCAGAAAGAACGGCAATAATGCCCGCATCCCCCACTCGCTCCCGTAGGGTTTGGATGGCTTCACCCAGTAGGGGATGTCGCCAGTGGGGGGCGATCGCCGCAAGGGGCACAAGGACAAAGGGGCGCTCGGCTAACCGGGGATGGGGCAGGGTGAGTTCGGCGGTGGTCATGACGCAATCGCCATAGAGCAGCAGATCCAGATCAAGGGTGCGTGCTCCCCAATACTCTTGCCGTTGGCGACCAAATTGCGCTTCGATCGCCTGAAGCCTTTTCAGGAGTGCCCAAGGGGAAAGTTGCGTCCGGGCAATAAGACAACCATTCCAGTAGTCCGGTTGGGGGGGGCCTACGGGGGCGGTACGATACCAGGGCGAGCAGGCTAAGACATGGATCCCCGGCGTTTGGGCAAGCACTTGGACGGCTGAGCGCAGTTGCGGCAATGGCTCACCAAGGTTGCTGCCGAGGGCGATCGCCACGAGGGAGGGGTCAGACGGGGATATACTTAAGTCAGTGCATTCTACCATTGTGCCTGTATAGAGTGCCTGCCACTCCTCCTGTTATACCTGCACTGTTCACCTATCGCCGAAATCGTTGTGGATCTCCGGACTCTCTTTCACACTGCAACCCCAGTCATTGGTGTTGTCCACCTCCTTCCCTTACCCACCTCCGCCCGTTGGGGGGGGAGCCTGAAGGCGGTTATTGACCGCGCAGAACAGGAAGCCACAGCCCTCGCCTCAGGGGGAGCCAATGCCATTATTGTTGAGAATTTCTTTGATGCCCCCTTCACCAAAGATCGGGTGGATGCCGCCGTCGTCAGTGCCATGACTTTGGTGGTGCAGCGGCTAAAGAATCTGGTGGCACTGCCCATTGGCCTGAATGTGCTGCGCAATGATGCCTTTAGTGGTCTGGCGATCGCGGCCTGTACCGGGGCACAATTTATCCGCGTCAATGTGTTCACCGGGGTAATGGCTACGGATCAAGGCATTATTGAAGGCCAAGCCCATCAACTCCTACGCTACCGCCGTGAACTGGGGCAAGACATCAAAATTTTTGCCGATGTGATGGTGAAGCACGCCCAACCCCTCCACAGTCCAAACCTTGCCACTGCAGTACGGGACACCTTTGAACGGGGACTCGCCGATGGGGTGATTCTCTCCGGTTGGGCAACGGGACATCCGCCCACTGAGGAAGATTTATCCGTCGCCGCCAGTGCAGCCAAGGGACAACCTCTCTTTATTGGCAGTGGTGCCTCTTGGGACAATGTGGAGCAATTAGTACCCTACGTCAACGGCGTCATTGTTGCCAGTTCTCTGAAGCGCAATGGCCAGATTGAACAACCCATTGACCCCATTCGTGTCAGCCGTTTTGTCGAAGCATGGCAGCGGGCCCACCACAAGATTCAGGAACTCAATCGCGCCAATGGCAACTGCCGGGGGTCGATCAATGAGCCCTTGCCAGCCATGTTTGTGCATGGCCAAAAGTCATCAGGCGATCGCCCCTATTAACTGCGGAACGTAGTTTCCAAGACCATTGAGGTTGAGGCGATAGCTGCGGGGATGGGCAATCAAGTAGGCTGTACTGCTAAAAATTTGCTCTAACTCCACAAGGCCATTTTCCTTGAGGGTGCGCCCCGTTGACACCAAATCCACAATCGCCTCTGCCATACCTGTAATCGGCCCCAATTCTACCGAACCATAGAGAGGCACGATATCTACAGGCAAATCCAACTGCTGGAAAAAGGCATCGGCACAGCGGACAAACTTTGAGGCGACGCGGCAATGGGGGGGCAAATCGCGGGCACTGCGGTAGGGGCTAGAGGCTTTGACGGCCACCGACAGCCGACACTGACCAAAACCGAGATCCGCTAGCTTGGCTACGTGGGGATTTTTTTCCCGCAGCACATCGTAGCCCACAATGCCCAACTGCGCTTGACCATACTGCACATAAACCGGAACATCTTGGGCACGTACCAAAAGGGCGCGGGCACGGCCATCCTGAGAAAGCACCTGAAGTTGGCGATTTCCCGGCTCGAGGAGGGCCGCAAAATTTAAACCCACCCGTTGGAAGTAGGTAATACTGTCTTTGAGGAGGGCACCTTTGGGTAGGGCGATCGTTAGCATGGCCTAGACACTCTGAATCTGTAAATAGGTTGCTCCATCACTGAGGGCTTCGATCTGCGGTGGCGCATCACTCTCAATCCAAGCAATATAGGGAATCTGGCGATCGCGGGCATAGGCGCGGATTTGCTCTGGCGTCAGATCAAGGAGTGCCAACTCCACCCGGGTCGAGCCGTCCAAGCGTAGGGTTTGGGCATGGTGTAGGGCGGCGGCAAGGGCGCTGGTTGTGCGGGGAACCACAAGCCATTGACTACGGGGAGCTAAGAGGGCGGCTGGGGGAATGGCGATCGCCTGCAAGAGCGCCTCGACATTAAAGACAAAACCAATCCCCGGCACCGTGGCACCGTCGGGATGATAGATACTGAGCAGTTGATCATAGCGCCCCCCTTGAGCCACCAACCGCAGCTCTGTTTCCGTGGGAATCAAGACCTCAAAGATAATCCCCGTGTAGTAATCAAAGGATTGCACAAGGCTGAGATCAAGGGTAATTGCCAAAGACTCGGCCACCAAGTCCAACAACTGTTGCAGTTCCCCAAAGCGATCGACCACCCCTGCCACGTCAGACCACTGCGCCAAACGCTCCCCCACTTCCTTCGGGGTACCCCGTAGATCAAAGAGGGCAAGGGCGCGATCGCGCCAAGGGGCAGGAAGAGCCTGCAAACTCACGCGGTCTAAATTGGCCAAGCATTGGCGCACGGTTTTTTGCAGTTCCGCTGGAAAGGGACTGAGCAACTGTTGCGTCAGGTGGGCATCCCCCACCAAGAGATAGGCTCCCTCAACCGCTAGCGCCCCAAGGCACTCCTGCACCAGCCAGAGAATTTCTGCATCCGCCGCTAAACCCGTTGCCCCCAGTAGCTCCACTCCCGCTTGGAAAAATTCCTGCTGGTTGCCCAACTCTGCCACGGTTGTCCGCCGAAAGACATTGGTTTTGTAATAGAGCCGTTGGGGCAGTTGCCTGCCTGCCATGCGAGTTACGGCGGCACGAGCGATTGAAGCCGTTAATTCTGGCCGCAATCCCAAGGGTTCATCACTATTCCCCTGCACTTGAATGACCGTCTCGGGATGAACCGTGCCCCCCGCTGTGAGGGTTGCTAGGGTCTCGATGGTGGGTGTGATAATTTCTTGGTAGCCCCAGCTTTGAAAGACGCGCTCCAAGCGCTGCTCTAGCCACCGTTGCCGTGCCACATCAAGGGGCAAAATATCGCGGGCACCACAGGCAGGTTGATACACCATAGTGAATTATTTTTTCCCAAAAAGACCAAAGAAGGAGGATTTCTTTTTCTCCGGTTTTGGCGGCTCAGTATTTTTTTGCTGTTGCTGGGCTTTGCGCTCCCTCTTGCTAATTGCTTCAAGTCCCTGTATGGCTATCACCTCTTGAGGATTCAGCTTCAGGGCTTGATTAAAGTGAATCTTGGCCA
The DNA here is from genome assembly GCF_015295825.1 of Thermosynechococcus sp. M98_K2018_005. Lineage (GTDB taxonomy): Bacteria > Cyanobacteriota > Cyanobacteriia > Thermosynechococcales > Thermosynechococcaceae > Thermosynechococcus. The sequence continues at coordinate 8,173 of NZ_DVEH01000038.1, read as the reverse complement.
TACTGAGGGAGCCTTGTTGCAGATACACCTTGCCCAGTAGAGCATTGCAGCGGGCACTGCGGGGGTCAATTTTCAGGGCATCCTTCAATTCTTTAATGGCTTCTAGATAAATGCCTTTATTAAAGAGTTCCTCTGCCCGCCGGAAGTATTGCTCTGTAAATTGCTCTGTTTTGGCAGCCTCTGTTGGTGGCGTCGTCCCTGTGGTGGCTGCTGGTGTGGCAGGCACTTGGGTTTCATCTGATTTGGGTGCAGCGGCAGGCGTAGCAACGGTGGGTGCGGCTGCGGTTGTCTTGCCGCCTGCCGATCGCCACAGGTAAATCAAATTCAGTTCGCTAATTTGTTCGCTGATTTTCAGGACATTGTTTAAGTCTTTGTATTGATCTTGGGCAAGGGCATCGATGGCCTTTTGATAGGCCTCTTCAACATTGGCCGCCTTAAAGACTTCCTGTGCCAAATCAAAGGTGGGCGTTGGCACAATATTGGCCGTTAGGAGTTGCTTTTCGAGCAAGCGCAAAATGACTTGGTATTCTTCCCGCTCTTTTTCTTGGGAAAGCACCTCATAGGCAGGATTCACAAATTTGGAGAGCAAATCACTGGCCATTTTTTTGTCCGATTCATCATCACGGCTGTCGGGGTGCAGTGTCTTGGCAATTTTGAGATACCGCTTGCGAATTTCCCCGGGTGCTGCCGACAGGGGCATGCCTAGGGCAGCATGGAAATCCCGTTTGGAGTTAAAGCGACCCAGGCCGTGATTGATCTCGAAGGGCATAGTCAGTGAAACCGCAGGGGCAGAACATCATTAAATTATATCTGCTGATAGAGGGGGTTGGTGACACACTCACTGGTTTCTGGGGGTATGGGGGTATCGAAATGTTTTGGAAAAGGTCTGTATCGCTAGTCTAACGATGATTGCTTGATTTGGCGCACCCGGGCAATATTCTGAATGCGAAAGCTCATCGTGCCCTTAGGATTGGTGTTGTCGTTGCTGGCAATTTGTCGTAAAGCAGGGGACGCGATCGCCCACAATCAGGGTACGCCAGTGTTCTGGCTTTAAGCGGGTTTGTGCCACCCGTTGCAGATCCGCCGCTGTTGCTGCTTTGACAGCTTGCTGATAGCGGAAGATAAAATCCTTGGGCAAATCGTAGTATTCGTAGCGCAGGAGACGATTGAGAATTTGCAGGGGATCGCGAAAATTGAAAACAAAAGAGTTGAGAATGCTGTCCTTGGCATAATTCAGTTCTGCCGCGCTAACAGGTTCCCGTTGCAGTCGTTCAATTTCTTGCCGTAGGGCGTTGAGAAACTTGGCTGTGGTTTCTGTTTGCGTTTGGCCGACGCCATAAAATACCCCCGGATAGTCAAATTCCGGACTCCAAGCGGCATAGACACTGTAGGCCAAGCCTTGGCGCGATCGCAGTTCATTGAAGAGGCGCCCGCCAAAGCCATTGAGAACCCCATTGAGGACATAGAGGTTAAACACGTCCGCATCCTTGAGGGTGCCCCCCAATTGGCCGGTATAGATGTAGCTTTGGGAGAGATGGGGGCGCTCAATTACGACTGTTGTGGGCGAGGTATCCACGGTTACAGTCGGTACAGGGGGCAGGGGCGGTAAGTTCGGAGGATCCTGCCATGAGCCAAAAATTGCTTCAAGGCGATCGCCCATTTGCGAGGCATCAAAGTCGCCCACCAAGCCCAAAATACAGCGGGAAGGAGCGAGGTACCTGCGGTAAAACTGCTGCACATCTGTTGGCGTGATCTTGGCAAGGGTCTCTAACTCTTGGGTGCGGGCATAGGGACTCTCGGCACCGTAGATCAGCTTGTAAAATTCCCGTTCTGCTTGGCCATTGGGTTGATCATCGCGGCGTTGAATGATCCCCTGTCGGCGCCGAATCGCCAGTTCAAATCGCTCTGGTTCTACTGCTGGCGCTTGAAGCATCTCTGCCAGTTGGCTTAGAACCGCTTCACTGTGTTCCTTGAGGCTGTTGAAATTAATCCATCCCAAACTTTTGCCGACACCCGATTCAATGGCTGCTGCTCGATCCTCAAGCCATTGGTCAATTTCAGCAGCATGATGAACTTGGGTGCCACCCGTGCGAATCAGATCGCCACTGACTTCTGCCAAACCCACCTGAGCCGGCGGATCCCAACGACTACCTGCCCGAAAGATTAAGGTGCCTCGCACCAAGGGCCATTCGTGATCCTCTAGGAGATAGATCACCATCCCATTGGCCAACTGACGACGTTCATAGGCCGGTATCTGAATCTGCGGTAAGGGAGGAAATGTCAGCTCAGTGTAGTGCTTGGGGGTCATGGCTGCCGCCAAAGGGGGCGGGATCAAACATAGCAGGAGAGCAGCTACGAATCCAAGGCAAAGCGATCGCCCCAATGGACGGCGTCTTTGGAGCCAGACAGCCATCGAGAGAAAAAGAATAAAAATAATCCGATTGGATGAAGCCAACATACAGCCCTTTTCTAAATTATGGGATATCTCAGGGGGATATCATCCTCGTAAATTTTTTGTAAACAGGATAAAATCTCACGTCCTAGAATAAAAAATGACTCTCTTTATCAATATCGGTTTGATTGAGAAGTTTCTAGTAAAAACCCTTCCCTCACGACAATTTGCCGAGGCCATTGATGTGAAGTCTGATCCGCCGAAGAAGTGGCGCCATCTCCTCGTTGTTGAGGATCAAGAGGGTCGGCGTACAATTCCCTTGGAAGCCAGCACCTATACGATTGGGCGACATCCCAGTAATACGATTGTTCTCAAGTCACCCATGATTTCCCGCCAGCATGCCGTCTTGCTACGGGTTTTGGATCCCAACAGCGGTAACTTTTTCTTTCGCCTCATTGATGGCGATTTGCAAGGGAAGCGCAGTGTCAATGGTCTGACGGTCAATGGCAGACCCTGCCACTCCCACATTCTCCAGCATAAGGATTTGATTGTCTTTGGGGGTGATGTGCGTGCCCGCTACCACGCGATCGCTAACCTTTCGGACTCAGGGTTCGACCGCTACACCCGTGTCCTAGAATCCTCCTCTATTTCAGATCAGGAGGTAGCTTCCTTGGGGGATGCTTTCATCGGCACTCAGATGTCCGACGAGATGACGGAACTGCAACTGCTGCGGTTGTCCTCCTTTCCGGAGCTAAGCCCCTATCCGATTATTGAACTGGCTCCCAATGGCCAACTCACCTACCTCAATCCAGCGGCGATTCAGGAATTTCCCGATCTGGCGGAACCAGATGTGCAACATCCGTTGCTATCGCGCCTCAAAAGCTGGTCGTTGCAGGAAAAGCGATTTTCTGTTGAAGAAATCAACGTTGGCGATCGCACCTACGAAGTAACGATCCATCTGCTGCGGGAGAGCCAATTAATTCGCTGCTACATTACTGATATTACTGAGCGCAAACGTTCCGAACTGGCCCTGCGTATTAGTGAGGAACGCTATGCTCTGGCGGCTGAAGGCGCCAATGATGGCCTTTGGGATTGGCAGATTAGCGATGGTTCGATGTACTACTCTCCCCGCTGGGAACTACTCATTGGCGAAACCCCCGGTACCCTAAAACCAACCATCGAGGAATGGTGGCAACGTGTCCACTCCGATGACCTAGAGCGGTTGCGCCAGTGCATGAAGGAGCATCTCCTCGGTACCCGTCCCCATTTTGAGTGTGAGTTTCGGATTAGGCACGCCGATGGTAGTTACCGCTGGATGCGATCGCGGGGCAAAGCCCTGCGGGATGAGAAGGGGCAGCCCTACCGCATGGCTGGTTCGATGACCGACGTTACACAGTACCACTTGATTCAGGAGCAGATTCTCCATGATGCACTCCACGATGCCATGACGGGGCTACCCAACCGGGTGCTCTTTATGGATCGCTTGAGTCAAGCCATTACCCGTCGGGTGCGGCGTCCCCACTCCCTGTTTGCCGTGCTGTTTTTAGATGTGGATCGCTTTAAGGTGATCAACGATAGCTTGGGGCACTTAGCTGGGGATCAACTCCTGATTGGCATTGGCCAGCGACTGAGGGCCTGTACCCGCGGGGAGGACACGCTCGCCCGCCTTGGTGGTGATGAATTTGCCATTCTCTTGGAGGAGTTAACGACTCCCGCCCAAGCGATTCAAGTAGCGGAACGAGTGCTAGTGGCTCTGAGCCGTCCTTTTCGCCTTGAGGGGCATGACGTCTTTACCAGTGCCAGTATTGGCATTGCCTTCCCCAGTGAGGAAAGCAAAACGGCTGAGGACTTATTGCGCGATGCGGATACCGCCATGTATCGCGCCAAATCCCTGGGCAAGGCTCGCTATGAAGTCTTTAGTATGGCGATGCGTGCCCAGAGCATTGCCCTGATGCAAATTGAAACTGATCTGCGACGGGCGGCAGAGCGTGGCGAATTTTTGGTGTACTATCAACCGATTATCGATCTGTCAACGCTCAATATTGTCGGCTTTGAAACGCTGCTGCGCTGGCAACATCCCGAACGGGGAATCGTCTCCCCCGCTGAATTCATGACTGTAGCCGAAGAAACGGGTCTAATCCTACCCATTAGTTGGTGGGTGATGGCAGAAGCCTGTCGGCAAATGCAACGCTGGGCAAAAGTATTTCCCCGCAGTCGCGGTTTAAGCATTAGTGTCAACCTCAGCGGTCGTCATTTCCAGCAAGCGGATCTGCTACTCAACTTAAGATCAATTTTGTCAGAAACAAGATTTCCTGCTGAGCGACTACGCCTTGAGGTAACCGAGGGCATCTTGATTGACAACAAGGAGGTTGCGATCGCCACCCTTGAGCAAATTCGTGCTATGGGCATTGGCCTGTATATGGACGATTTTGGTACGGGGTATTCTTCCTTGAGTTATTTGCACCGCTTTCCCATCGACACACTAAAAATTGATCGCACGTTTATTTCCGCCCTCAATAGTGAGGAATCTTCGGCGACAATCGTGCACACGATTCTCATGCTGGCGCATTCTTTGCGGCTGAAGGTAGTGGCGGAGGGCATCGAAACCCGTCAACAATATCGTGTACTCCAAGCCCTTGGCTGTCACTATGGCCAAGGTTATTTCTTTGCCCGCCCCCTCTCGGCTCAACAGGTGGAACAATTATTTGCCAGTCAATCATTACCGCATTTAATACGCCCCACTACCAAAGAGCACGATGCGCACGGTCTCCACTAGAATTTCCAAATCCAGATTCAGAGACCAGTTATCGATGTAGTAAAGGTCAAGGCGGGCGGCTTCATCAAAATTGCCAATTTGAGAGCGGCCAGAAATTTGCCACAGCCCGGTAATACCGGGCATTACTTGATGGCGAATATGGTGCCAAGAATGAAAACGGGCAACATCCCGCAGGGGTAACGGACGCGGCCCCACTAAGCTCATGTCTCCCCAAAGGACATTAAACAGTTGGGGCAGTTCATCAATGCTGGTCTTGCGCAGGAAACTACCGAGGTGCGTGCGGCGGGGGTCGTTTTTTACCTTGAAGAGAATGCCATCGGCGGATTCATTTTGTGCTTCCAATTGGGCTTGAAGTTGCGGGGCATCGGCTCGCATGGTGCGAAATTTCAACATCTGAAAGACTTGGCCGTGGAGTCCCACCCGCTCTTGGCGGAAAAAGACAGGCCCTGGGGAGGTGAGTTTGATGGCGATCGCCACCACAATAAAGAGGGGTGCCAGCACCACGATACCAAAGAGCGCCAAAATCACGTCCAAATAGCGCTTCAGCCGATACTCCCAACCATTCAGATACGTCATATCTACCCGCAGGGTGGGCAAAGACGCCACAATTTCCGGGGTGCCCCGTCGGTAAAGCATTTCCAAGCTGGAGGGGATCAACCGTAGGGCAATGCCATGTTGGCGTAGTTGCCAATAGAGTGCTGAAGCAAGATGGGCTGGGGGGAGGCCTTCTACAATCACCTCTTGGGCTTGACAGTTGAGAATCTCGGTCAAGGTTTCCGGTTCATTGGCCATGGTCGCGATCGCCCTGCCGACAATCTTATAGTTGGAGCGTTGCTCTAGTAGGCTGCTGAGATACTCCTGCCGCTCTGGGGGCGCCATCAGAAAAGCGCGAATCGGTTGCCGTAGAGTGCAAATTTTGAACGCCAGACTCACGGCTAAGCGCAAGATCACAGCGAAGACCACACTCAGACCCCAAGCACTAAAAAACAGCGAGCGAGGTAAATCTACCTTGGGATCATAGAAGTAGGCGATCGCTAGTGCCAACAAATAGCCCAAGCTCAGCACCTTAGCGAGGCGCAGGTAATTTTTCCAATGGCCGCGCGGGTGATACAGCCCATTCACAGCAATCAAAAACAATAGACCAGTTGCAAAGAGCCAAAAGACACTGGGCAATCCCAGCCAGTACCACGCTGCCAAATCAGGGGGCAACGGCGCATAGAAGCGATTGAGTTGTAATCCCAACTTCCAAGCCAACACCAACCCCACGAGGTCACTGGTCAACAGCAGCAGGGCCAAGGCCGTTTCTGAGCGTAACCACATCCGACGGCAGCGGGGTGCCCGAATATCGCGGGGAGAAGTGGGAGACCGCATCATGGAGCAGCAAAATCACTATCGCTAGGGTTTAGTATTCCGCAGAACCCCAAGGGGCGATCGCCGTGCAATATCTCTTTGCAGACCCCAATAAATCCTCGACAATGAGGGTAGCAAGCCCATCCGTTCAGACCTTCTCAACATGTCCAGCGATTTAATTTATCCTTCAACCCTCCTACTAACGAGTCTCTTGGCCGTCGGATTTGTGTTTTTTATTCGTGCCTCCACCAAAGAACGCATTGAAACCAAAGAATGGCTCATTGCCCAGCCCATTGCTGAACTTGCTCCCCGCCTCAAGCAGTATTTCCAGCAGCGGGGCTACCGCCTGCATACCGTCAGTGCCGATGGCAGTGAAGTGACGTTTCAGGGAAATGTTACCGCTAGTCCCTTTTTGGCCGCATTGCTTTTTGGCCTTGCCGTCTCTAGCGCTACAGCGATCGGCCTTGTGTTGAGCGTCCTCTTTCCCGATCGCGGCATCTTGGCCTTTGGCCTCATTGGTCTAACCCCCCTTGCCCCTTGGTTCTATTGGCGAGGTGCCCAGCGGCTCGAAACCGTCAAACTCTCTTTGCAGCCCCATGCGATCGGTACCCAAGTCACCCTGCAGGGACACCGCGATGAACTAATTACTTTCGAGGACACGGTGTTGGGGTCTTGAGTAGGCCACTTTCTCAGGTAAAGGGCATAAACACAGCTATATATCATCGCGTACTATATACAACACTAGAGTCTACTCCACCTTCCGCTTGGAAAAGCCCCACGTAAAGCAAAGGGCAATCAGGCTAATCATCACCCAGTCTGAGGGTACCAGTTGTGGATTAATCACGCGAATGAGCAGCCGCAGACCCACCAGCGTCACCGTGAAATAGCCCGCATCCTCAAGCCGAGGAAATTCTTTCAGCCAACGGATAAATAGCTCCGCCATGAAGCGCAGCATAATCACGCCAATGGTGCCGCCGAGTAATACTAGCCAACGCTCATCCGAGAGGGCGATCGCCGTTGTTACGCTGTCGAGGGAAAAGGCCAAATCCGCCAAGGCCAGTAGGGGGACTGCCTGCCAAAAAGAGCGAATCACCCGCTCGTGTTCTTGTTCTGGCTCGGTCGTAAAGAAAAAGTACTTTGCCGATAACCACAGCAGATAGAGTGCCCCCGCCAACTCAAACTGCCAGAATTTTAAGACCCACGTGGCTGTGAGGATTAGCCCAATCCGAAAAACATAGGAAATGGCCAGTCCCAGATTAAGTGCCTGCCGCTGTTCATCTAAGTCTTCGATGCCTCGTACCAAAGCTGCCAGGGCGATCGCATTGTCCGCTGAGAGAACTGCTTCCAGTGCCAACAGCACCACAAGTAACAACAGGGTATCCAGTCCCCAGTTGGGCGAGAGTTCCAAGAGTTCATCAATCATCGGATGAGGGAAGTTCTCCAAATTTTTGGCTGCTTATATTTATCGTCGCACAGTAGCGGTACAGCCTTTTCCTAAGGACAGAACACTCAATCACTAGAATTAACTCAGAACTGTAATTGACCTTGACAAAGATTGCTCTACCATGGGACTCATTAACAACACCTTAAAATCCACAGGAAAGCTCGATCTGATTTCCTTGACCTTGTGCATTGTTGGTTCTCGCAAAATTTAT
>NZ_DVEH01000096.1 GCF_015295825.1 Thermosynechococcus sp. M98_K2018_005 | reverse complement strand
CCCGCCAGTTCTTGGCTGACATAGCCCCCAGTAATGTTTTTCTGGAAGAGGGGGAAAAGCTTCTGGAAGAGGGGAAAGTGGTTGCGAAATAGAGGGGTGTCCGCCACACAGCCGGGGTACAAAGAGCTAAAGACAATCCCCGTGGAATCATGGAAGCGGCGATGCAGTTCCCGTGCTGTCAGCATATTGCACAGCTTGCTGTCTTTGTAGGCCTTACCCGACTTGAAGGGCTTGCCGTTAATCATCGCAATGGGTTTCTTGAAGCCCTTTTCAAAGCCTTCGAGGTTGCCCAAATCAGGGGGAGCAGGAATGGGAATTTTACCGCCGAATTCTTTGCGGTTGGCCGTCACCGTGCCGAGAATCACCAAGCGCTTATCGCTTTCGGGAGACTTTTTCAAATCATCGAGGAGGAGGTTGGCCAAAAGAAAGTGCCCCAAATGGTTGGTAGCCACACTGATTTCATAGCCATCTACACTGTAGATCGGTTCCTTGAGCAGGGGATAATAGACGGCGGCATTGCAGACAAGGGCACGCAAGGGGCGATTCAATGCCCGAAATGACTCCACAAAGCCCCGCACGCTAGCCAACGAGGACAAGTCCAAATGCAAAATCGTGTAGGCCTCCGGCGGAATCTGCAAGTCTTTGGCGGCTTGCTCTGCTTTCTCAAGATTGCGGCAGGCCATAACAACGTGCCAGCCCCGATTGGCTAAGGCTTTGGTGGCATACAATCCGACTCCAGAGGATGCACCCGTAATAATGACCGTTGGGCGTGGCTGATCACTCATAGGTTCTGTGGCATACCTGCGGTAACGTCGCTATTGATCCTGCCATAGAAGCGATCGCCCCCTAGGAGCACCCCCAGCGATCATTTACAGTTACTTAATAAATAGACTCGATAGTTAATCAAGTTTTGTATCTAGCTCGCCTCTCCCCTATTTTCAGGATTAACCCGACTCTATGACTATCTCCCAATCTCTACCGCCGTGGCTGCGCAAACCCCTTGGCAAAGCCAGTGAACTCTCCACCGTTCAACGCCTCGTGCGTCACTATGGCATCCACACCATCTGTGAAGAGGGGCGCTGTCCCAATCGCGGTGAATGCTATGCCCAAAAAACCGCCACTTTTTTACTCTTGGGTGCCACCTGTACTCGTGCCTGCGCCTTTTGCCAAGTGGAGAAAGGCCATGCTCCTACTGCGGTTGATCCAGAGGAACCGGCGAAAATTGCGGCCGCTGTGGCTACCTTGGGATTGCGCTATGTGGTTTTAACCTCTGTGGCTCGCGATGACTTGTCGGATCAAGGGGCGGGTCAATTTGTGGCTACCATGCAGGCGATTCGCCAACGCTGTCCCGGCACTGAAATCGAAGTCCTCACCCCCGACTTTCGGATGGATCGGGGTCGGGTGTCCCAACGGGACTGCATTGCCCAAATTGTGGCAGCACAGCCTGCCTGCTACAACCACAACCTTGAAACTGTGCGCCGCCTACAGGGTCCTGTGCGACGGGGTGCCACCTATGAGAGTTCACTGCGGGTCTTGGCCACGGTCAAAGAGCTGAATCCCGACATTCCCACCAAATCAGGACTGATGTTGGGCCTGGGAGAAACTGAGGCAGAGGTGATTCAAACTCTAAAAGATTTGCGAGCGGTGGGGTGCGATCGCCTGACCTTGGGACAATATCTGCCCCCCTCGTTGAATCATTTACCTGTGGTCAAGTATTGGATGCCTGAAGAATTTAACACCTTGGGCAACATTGCACGGGAACTGGGCTTTTCCCACGTGCGATCCGGCCCTCTTGTACGTAGCTCCTACCATGCAGCAGACGCCGCGCCAACCCAAGAAGTCTGGTAGGTACTTCATTCACTCAGGAAAGTATTTGCCCTCTGTGGTGACTATCACAGCTCCCCGCTCACGAATCAACGCCTTGGCTGCACGCTCAACGGGATATCCAAAAAACAGGGGGCGAATTTCCTCAGTCGCTTCCACTTGAGCCACCAGATTCAAAAACCGCTCCCCCTCAGATTCGAGGATATTGCTTTTGACTTCCCCCCGCACCAGAATCGGCTCTTCATGGACTTGACCCCGGATGACCAAATCAAACTC
>NZ_DVEH01000075.1 GCF_015295825.1 Thermosynechococcus sp. M98_K2018_005 | reverse complement strand
CCGGCCGATGGGAGGGGCACAGTGGGTATGGATATAGGTAATGGCACGCTCATCAATGCGGTTGGCAATCTGGCTCAGAATCTCAGGTAAGGCTTGGGGAGCCATTGTTTGTAAACATTTGAGGGCAGCCTCAACCGTTGGTGCTTGCCATACCTGATGCAGAATCTCTGGGGCTAAGCCTGCAAGGGCACAAAAGGCAGTGAGAATTTCTTGGCGAGCATCCGCAAGGTGGTGATGGGTATGGAAAATGCCGCCGGCGAGTTTAATTAATTTGCCGTGGTAACCTAAGAGGAGCAACTGTTGAACCTTGTGCTGTGCTGCTGCCACCAGCATTGGGCCTAGCCAATTGGCGGTTTTCACGCAAAGGGAAGAGGGAATCTGGAGCTGTTGCGCCACCTGAAGGCCATTCTCACCAATGCAAAAGACAAGGGTTGGCGATTGATCGGCCTTCTCGGCTAAGTCCTCGCGATAGCGATCCAGTTGCTCCGAGGCTGTGAGGGGTTGCGCCAAGGCAGTGGTTCCCAGTAGGGAGAGTCCCTCAACAATGCCAAAAGCGGCATTTGAGGTGCGCTCTGCCAAATCTCGCCCTTGGGGCAGAAGAATCGTAACGGCGATCGCCCGCTCCTTGGGGCAATAGAGCAACAGGTTAGTGGTTAACAACAGACGGGCATAGCGGTAAATAGCTGCCTCGCCCGTGGTGCGATCGCGCCCAACCCCAAAGCCCCCCTCAATGTGAAGTTTGGGAGCAGTTGCAGGGTCTTGCCAGCGCACCCAAGCCCAGATCGGGGTATGGCGGGTGAGATCAAGGGCATCACTGGGTTCACTGTAGGTAATGGCCAAGGCCTGCTGATCATCTAAGGGTGCCCCTTGGGCAATGGGTAGGGTTGCACAGCGATTGGGGCGTAGCAGCGCAAGGGTGACTTCCTGAGGACAGGTACCTTCCGTGAGGCAACGCAATGCAGCCACAGCCGCCGCCGCCGCAAAAACTGGTAGCGTATAACCCACAGGTGTTAAGTAGCCAATTGTGCCAAACTGGTGCGAGCCGCTTCGGCAACCGCTTCCGCAGAATCAGTGGTTAATTGTTCAAGCAGGGGGCGAACCTCTGGAGTGCCAATTTGGCCAAGGGCGATCGCCAGCCGATGGCGGACTTGCCAATCGGGATACTCGACAAACTGCCGCAGATGGGCAATACTTTCGGGTTGTTTCAGTTCACCCAAGGAACCAATGGCTGCTAGTTTCACCAATTCTTGGGGACTATTGAGGGCCTCGGTGAGCAGCTCAACAGCCGCAGGATTGCCGAGGGTACCCAAGGCGGCAATGATACTAAATTGCAACAGCCAATCATTGGTACTATGGTAGGCCGTTTCTAAATCTTCGAGGGCAAAGGGAACTTGCAAGGCAGCCATCGCATCCGCTGCGGCAGCACGGACATCCGTTTCGCTGTCATGGAGCAGGCGATCGCGTAACAGGTCATGGGCTTGATTAAGGTTGACGTGCCCGATACTAGCAATTTGACTCACGGCAGCGTAGCGGACACGGGAATTTTCATCTTGGCTGAGGGGTTGAATTAGCCTAAAAGCATCCCTGGGATCAAGGCTGCGCAGTTGATTGATGCCCCGCAGGCGATCGCCCACATCCGCTGAGGTAATGAGTTCCTGAATTGCCGCTGTGTCCACGCCAATATTCTCCACCTGATTCCTTTGATCCTACTCGCTGGCGTTACCCACAGAAAAGGGCAGAGCGATCGCGGCTTCGATTCTCTGCCCTCAACTTAGGAGTTGTTACTGGGTTGTGCGTTCTAGGCTTCTTTTTCAGCCTCAGCAATTTGCAGCATGGTCTTCAGGACGGAGTCGGGGTTGAGGCTAATGGAGTCAATCCCTTGCGCCACCAAGAATTGGGCGAACTCAGGATAGTCACTGGGGGCTTGACCACAGATGCCAATTTTGCGCCCCTTGGCCTTCGCCGTTTGAATCGCTTGCGCCACCATGCGTTTGACCGCTTCATTGCGTTCATCAAACAAGTGTGCCACCAAGGCTGAATCGCGATCCAACCCCAACGTGAGTTGCGTCAGGTCATTGGAGCCAATGGAGAAGCCATCAAAGACTTCGGCAAAGGCATCCGCCAACACCACGTTACTGGGCAGTTCGCACATCACATAGACTTGGAGACCATTTTCCCCTTGCTTCAGCCCATGTTTGGCCATCTCCGCCAGCACCCGCCGTCCTTCATCTGGGGTGCGACAGAAGGGAATCATCAGAATCACGTTCGTCAGACCCATCTCATCGCGGACTTTCTTCATGGCGCGGCATTCAAGGGCAAAGCCTTCGGCATAGTTGGGGTCGTAGTAACGGGAAGCGCCCCGCCAGCCAATCATCGGGTTTTCTTCATGGGGTTCAAACTGGCGACCGCCCAAAAGGTTGGCATACTCATTGCTCTTGAAGTCGGACATGCGCACCACCACAGGCTTGGGATAAAAGGCGGCAGCGATCGCCCCAATACCTTGAGCCAACTTATCGACAAAGTATTCCCCCTTGTCGGTGTAGTTTTGAGTCAGCTCGGCAATTTTCAGCTTCGCCACCTCATCGGTCAACTCATCGTAGTGGAGCAATGCCAAGGGGTGCGCCTGAATGTGGTTGGCAATAATAAACTCCATGCGTGCCAACCCCACGCCATCATTGGGAATCGCTGCCAAGCTAAAGGCTTCCTCGGGGTTACCCACATTCATCAAGATTTGGGTGCGGGTCCGCGGCAGATTTTCGAGAGCCACTTCCTCCACATGGAAGGGCAGCAATCCTTGATAGACGTGCCCCTCTTCCCCCTCCGCACAGGAAACCGTGACTTCAACACCATTGGGGATCGTTTCGGTGGCATCGCCACAACCCACAATCGCAGGAATGCCCAACTCACGGGCAATAATCGCCGCATGGCAGGTGCGTCCCCCCTGATCGGTGACAATGGCACTGGCTTTTTTCATGATTGGCTCCCAGTCGGGATCCGTGCGGTGGGTCACCAAGACTTCGCCCGCTTGGAACTGATCGATATTGCTGACATTGAGGATGACGCGGGCACGGCCTTGGCCAATCATTTCGCCCACTGCCCGACCTGTGGCGAGGAGCGTCCCCTTTTCTTCAAGATGGTAGCTGCGCAGGACATTCGTGGCTTTTTGGGATTGGACGGTTTCAGGGCGCGCTTGGACGATAAAGAGTTCACCCGTGATGCCATCTTTTGCCCACTCAATGTCCATCGGTGTATAGGTACCCCGCAGAGCAGAATAGTGCTCCTCAATGATGCAGGCCCAGCGCCCTAGGGTGAGAATTTCCTCATCCGTAAGGGCAAATTGTTTCCGCAGCGTCTCAGGTACGGGTTCATTGCGGGTGAGCTTCGTCCCACCGAGGTCATAGACCATGCGGATTTCTTTGGTACCGAGGGCTTTTTTCAAGATGGGTTTATAGCCTGCTTGCAAGGTGGGCTTAAAGACAAGGTATTCATCGGGGTTGACGGCACCTTGGACAACGTTTTCGCCCAAGCCATAGGCGGCAGTAATTAGAGCCGTGTCCTTAAAGCCTGTTTCCGTATCAATCGAGAACATCACACCAGAGCAGGCCAAGTCGGAGCGCACCATTTTTTGCACCCCCACCGACAGTGCCACATTAAAGTGGTCAAAGCCCTTGATCTGGCGGTAGGAGATCGCCCGATCCGTAAAGAGTGACGCAAAACAGCGATGACAGGCATCGAGAACGCCCTTGAGACCATGGACATTGAGGTAGGTTTCCTGCTGACCCGCAAAGCTAGCATCGGGCAAATCTTCAGCAGTGGCACTGGAGCGAACCGCCACGTCTGTATTCGGGCCATAGCGATCGCACATTTTTTGGTAAGCGGCTGCAATCGCATCGGTCAATTCTTGGGGAAACGGCGTGTGCAAAATCAGTGAGCGAACCGCCTGGCCCACACGGTGGAGTTCTGTTACGTCCTCGACATCGAGACCTTCAAGGAGCCGCCGCAGTTGGGTATCAAGATTTCCCGCTTGGATAAAGTAACGGTAGGCATAGGCCGTGGTCGCAAAACCATCGGGGACATTAATCCCCTTGGGCGTCAGTTGTTGGAGCATTTCCCCCAAGGAAGAGTTTTTGCCCCCTACCAGTGGCAGGTCTTTGCAGCTTAAGGAATTCAGTTCTAAAACAAACGCTGTTTCCCGACTGGTCATTTCACTGGTCGGTCTAGGGATTGATTGAGTCATTGTTATGCTCCCAAACATTCAGTTTCATTGATTAAATTGCCGTTTGCTGTCCCGCTGGGGATGCAACAGCAGTGCTTGAGCCGTTAAAGTTTTGAGTGTCTTTGGCTCCCTTTGCTATCGTGAATTTATGAATCCCCTAACTGCACGCAATTCCCAAGTCAGAATTGTCCGTTGACAAACGCAGGTTGCTCCTTTGCTAGGACACTGGGTAAAGCACGCAATACATTTCCAACGGACCCTGGATAGGCAAGGTTTGCAGAGGCCATCCTCTGCACGGTGGTTAAATCACGATTGCCCTATATCTCCATTCTGAAACAGAGAAATTGGCTTTCTTTGTTGCTTAACAATTACTTAAATTCGTTAGGATGCCAAATCACGATGGGTAAAGGGTTTGGCATTGGGGCCGCTATAGGTTGCCACAATGTGCCCATTCCCCACCAGTTGATATTTGTAGGTCACTAATCCCTCTAGCCCCACCGGGCCTCGCGGCGGTAATTTGTGGGTACTGATACCGACTTCAGCGCCAAAGCCATAGCGGAAACCATCAGCAAAGCGAGTGGAGCAATTGTGAAAAACACTAGCGGCATCCACCTCTTGGAGAAAACGGGCGGCGGCAGCAGCATCCTCGGTAACAATGGCTTCGGTGTGCCCTGATCCATAGGTGGCAATGTGATCCAGTGCGGCATCGAGATCGGGAACGACTTTGATGGAGAGGATCAAATCGCAGTATTCCGCAGCCCAGTCGGCCTCACTGGCAAGGGTCATGGGTACAAGGTGGCAGGCGATCTCGTCCCCCCGCAATTCCACCCCTGCTTTCTCAAGGGCAGCAGCCACTTTGGGTAAAAAGGCCTCGGCAATGCCCCGATGGACAAGAAGCGTCTCAATGGCGTTACAGGCAGCCGGGTACTGGGTTTTGGCGTCGAGGGTGATGGCGATCGCCTTCTCCAGATCCGCAGCCACATCCACATAGAGGTGACACAGGCCATCGGCATGACCTAGCACAGGAATCTGCGTGTTGTTCTGGATATAACGTACAAATTCATTGGATCCCCGAGGAATGATGAGATCAACCCATTGATCCAGTTGCAGCAATTCCGTAATTTCTGCCCGCCGCATCAGGAGGGCGATCGCCCCAGCGGGCACTGCCGACTTCTCTAGCCCTCTGTGAATGGCCTGCATAATCGCTTGGCAAGAGCGACGGGCCTCCTGTCCCCCCTTGAGAATGGCGCCATTCCCCGATTTAATTGCCAAGGAAGCTATCTGCACGACGGCGTCGGGGCGCGCTTCAAAAATGACCCCCAGCACCCCTAGGGGACAGGTGACGCGACTGAGAACTAACCCCGTATCCAATTCCCGATGGAGTTGGCGCTGACCCAGCGGATCTGCGAGGGCAGCCACTTGACGCACCCCAGCGATCGCCGCCGCTAGTTTACTGGGACTCAGTTCCAACCGCGCATAGAGAGAAGGATTGAGCTGATTGGCCTTGGCCTGCTCACAGTCGGCAGCATTGGCCGCCAGAATCTCCTCCCGTGCCTCTTCAAGGGCACAGGCCACCTGTTCTAGGGCATCATTGCGGGCAGTGGCATCCAGCGTGGCCAACAGACGCGCCTGCTCATGAACTTCTTTGACCCGTTGCACGAGGGGAGAATCGGTCATAGGGATTGTCAATTCCAAAGACGTATCAAGGGCGATCGTACGCCAAATTGTCCCGCACTTGTGGTAGGTTAACGGCAATTGCGTTGCCCTAGAATTGGCTAAAAAACAGGTTCAGGAGGATCATGCGAATTCTATTTGTTGCTGCTGAGGCGGCACCGCTCGCGAAAGTGGGGGGCATGGGAGATGTGGTGGGTTCCCTGCCCAAGGTATTGCGCCGCATGGGACATGATGTGCGCATCTTTATGCCCTACTATGGTTTTTTGCCCGATAAGGTGGAGATCCCCAAGGATCCCATCTGGATTGGCCATGCCATGTTTCAGACGTTTCATGTCTATGAAACCGTGTTGCCGGGGTCGGATGTTCCTCTTTACCTTTTTGGTCATCCCTGCTTTAATCCCCGCCGCATCTACTACGGTGAGGATGAAGACTGGCGGTTCACCTTCTTTGCCAATGGGGCAGCAGAATTTGCTTGGAACTACTGGAAGCCCCAGATTATCCATTGCCACGATTGGCACACGGGAATGATTCCAGTGTGGATGCATCAGGATCCCGACATTACCACTGTGTTTACAATCCATAACTTGGCCTATCAAGGGCCTTGGCGGTGGCGCCTAGAGCAAATTACTTGGTGTCCGTGGTACATGCAGGGGCACAATACGATGGCGGCAGCCGTGCAGTATGCCGATCGCGTCAATACCGTTTCGCCCACCTACGCTGAACAAATTAAAACCCCCGAATATGGTGAAAAATTGGAAGGGCTGCTGTCGTTTATTAGTGGCAAGCTCTCGGGGATTCTCAATGGCATTGATACAGAGGTCTTTGATCCCAGTACCGATCGCGCCCTTTTGCAAAACTACACTGTGGATACCCTCGAACGGCGTAAGGCCAACAAAATTGCGCTCCAAGAGGAACTGGGGCTAGAGGTGAACTCCGGTGCTTTCTTGGTGGGGATGGTCACCCGCTTGGTGGAGCAAAAGGGGTTGGATCTGTTGATTCAGGTGCTGGATCGCTTTTTGGCCTACACCGATAGCCAGTTCGTCCTCTTGGGGACGGGCGATCGCTACTACGAAACCCAAATGTGGCAAATTGCCTCACGGTTTCCGGGGCGCTGTAGTGTCCAGTTGCTCTACAGTGATGTCCTGTCGCGGCGGATCTATGGTGGTGCCGATGCCTTCATTATGCCGAGCCGATTTGAACCCTGTGGCATCGCCCAAATGATTGCCCTGCGCTATGGCTGTGTACCAATTGTGCGCCGCACTGGTGGCCTTGTGGATACCGTTTTTCACCATGACCCAGAGAAGCAAACGGGAACGGGCTACTGCTTTGATCGCTATGAACCCCTTGACTTCTACACCTGTCTAGTGCGGGCTTGGGAAGGGTATCGCCACAAACGGGAGTGGCACACCCTCCAGCAGCGGGGCATGCGTGAGGACTTTAGCTGGACAAAATCGGCACTGGCCTACAATGCCCTCTATAACTCCATTTATGGGTTGCCCCCGGAGACGATGCCCAATCCTCGTCCAACGCTGGTAGCGGCAACGACCTGATCATCAGGACGATGTCATGTGTGGTCATTATTGCCTACGAGTATATTGATCCCCTCTGGCAGCCCCTACCCGATCCCCAAGTGTGGGGGCAGGAGATTGACCACTGGGTACTGGATGTGGAGGCTGCTCGGCCACAGTTGCGGTACTGGTTGCAGCGGTTAGCGCCCGGGTATTGGCTCTTGCACCAATTAAGTGCCCTTGGCCAAACGGTGATGGAAGTGAGTGATCGCCTGCGGCAACTGGAGGCAGCGGGTATTACCGTGATTGCCCTCGCCGAGGGCTACGTTAGCGATCGCCCCCCCAGTGGAGATCAACTCTTAGCCCTTTGGGATCAGGTAAAGCAGCAACTCCACCAGCAGACCCTCTGCCACAGCCATGCCCGCAATCGTCTCAAGCACCGTCTCCCGCCGGGTCGTGCCCCCTATGGCTATCGCCGAGGCAAAGAGCACTATGTCATTGATCGAGCAGCAGCCGTTGTCGTCAAGGATTTTGTCGAGCATTTTCTCCTCTATGGCTCCCTCAGTGCAGCGGTGCGCTTTATTGCCCACACCCACCACAAGCGGATTAGCGTGGCGACCGGTCGGCGCTGGTTGACCCACCCCGTCTATCGTGGTCATCTCTACTACCAAGGGAAGACGGTGATTCCCCAGACCCATGCCCCCTTGATTGCCCCTGATGAAGCGGCTCAGGTGGATCGGCTGTTGCGGCGCCAACGCTCTTTACCCCGTCGCAGTGCCAGTGCCCCCCATCCTCTGGCGGGATTGGTGATTTGTCGCCAATGTCAGCAACGCTTTGGCCGGACTCAGGTGCAGCCCTACCGCCAACCGAGCCGATATGCCTATTTGCGTCCCCTCCACTGTCCCCTTTCCCCGAAGTGTCGCAGCATTCCCTACGACGCTGCCTTAGCTGCTGTGATTGATCAAATTGCCGAACGCCTGCCGCCCGCGATCGCCCAACTTTGCCGACCATCGCCAACCCTTACCGCCGAAATTGAAGCGATTGACAGGCAACTGCAACAACTCACTGCCCTAGAAGACCAAGGCCTCTTAGATGTGGAAACCGCTCAACTGCGCCGCTATAAACTGGCTGGGGAACGGGCACAAATTGAGGCACAGCAGGCACAATTGCCCCCTAGGAATCTCTTGCAACTGGCGGTTACCTTGGGTCAGCCGCAATTTTGGTACCAGCTCTCAGCAGCCGAGCAACGGTTCTATTTACGGGAGTTTTTGCGTGCCATAGAGGTCACGAGCCGTTCCCCACAGTCTTGGTCTGTCCATCTGCGATTTATCTGGGAATCGCCTATTGGCAATACACTTTAAGCATTTCCAGCATCCTATAGGCAAGATTACCCCTCGCCGCCGTTCCAGCATATCATTGCCGAAATGGGAACGCTAGTTTAGTTTATAGATAAATTAATCAATAAAAAACATCAATAAGAAAGCACGGTGTAAGGGGTTATGACGATTGAACTCAGCGATCGCCAAAAGCAAATTCTAGGCGCCACAATTAACCATTACATTGCCACGGCAGAACCTGTCGGCTCGAAGGCGATCGCCACCGAGTACAACCTCAACGTCAGCCCGGCCACAGTGCGCAATACAATGCTGCTCCTCGAAAAAAGCGGCCTCCTTTACCAGCCCCACACTTCCGCCGGGCGGGTACCCTCAGATTCTGGCTACCGCGTCTATGTGGATGAATTGATCCAACCCATTCCCGATGTGGCTCGCAAAGCTGAAAGTCTCTTGAGTGAACGGTTTATTTGGGGACAGCAACGCCTTGAGGTCATTTTGCGCCAAGCCGCAGAGCTATTGTCAGATCTGAGTGGTTACATTACGCTCATTACACTTCCCAATCGCTTGGAGCGGCAGATTCGGGCGATTCAACTGGTGTCTTTGGAGCCGCAGCAGGTGATGGTCATCCTTGTTCTTGACACCTACGAAACCCAGTCGGCACTGATCCAATTGGATCAAGGGGAAGAAGACCCTGAGTTACGGGAGCGCACCCTACAGGTACTGACCAACTTTCTCAATCACCAGTTACAGGGGCGATCGCTGGTGGAACTCAGTGCCATTGACTGGCAAAAACTGGATTTGGAGTTTCAGGCCTACAGCCAGCAACTTCAGACCCTACTGCAGCAGTTGAGCGATCGCTACAGCCAGCAAAGAACTTCCTTTGTCATCAGTGGTCTTGCTGATGTTCTCCAGCAGCCGGAGTTTTCCCAAGTGGCGCAGGTGCAAATGCTACTACATCTTCTCGAAGACCAACAGGATCAACTGGCTCCCTTGATCAGTGCCGATAGCCAAGCCCCCTCACAGGTGCAAATCCGCATTGGCAGGGAAAATACCTTAGCGCCGATGCAGTCTTGTACATTAGTTTATTCCTGCTATTGCTATGGCGACTCCCCCGTGGGCAGTATTGGCATTCTAGGGCCGACGCGGATGCCCTATGCCCGGATTATTCCCCTAGTGGCCACAGCGGCAGATTATTTAACCGAGCAGGTGAGTCGCCGCAAGTAAGGAAATCAAAACATCAGAGAATTCTTGTGCAGTCAACGGCTGACTTTATCATGCACAATAAACTATTGGGCTTTCCCAGTTGGAGATATTGAAATGCCGACACCCGCCTTGCTAGTTCTTGCCGATGGTTCAGTTTTTCGCGGTTTTTCCTTTGGGGCACCGGGAACGGCCATTGGCGAAGTGGTCTTTAATACAGGCATGACGGGTTATCAAGAGGTACTCACTGACCCGAGCTATTGTGGTCAAATTGTGACATTCACCTACCCTGAGTTGGGCAATACCGGAACCACCCCCGAAGACGATGAATCCGATCGCCCCCAAGTGCGCGGTGCGGTTGCTCGCAATATCTGTGAGATTCCCAGTAACTGGCGATCGCAACAATCCTTACCTGATTACCTGAAAGCCCATCGCATTCCTGCGATTTATGGGATTGACACCCGCGCCCTCACCCGCAAAATTCGTACGGTCGGTGCCATGAATGGGGGTATCTCCACGGAAATTCTTGACCCCGTTGAACTGCTGCAAAAAGTCCTTGCCGCTCCCAGTATGCAGGGACAAAATCTAGCCAAAGTCGTCACCACCCGCACTCCCTATGAATGGACAGAGCCAACGCTCCCGGCTTGGGAATTTCGTCCCCAAACCGCCACTGAAGAGCCCCCCTTGACGGTTGTGGCCATTGACTTTGGCGTGA
The DNA here is from genome assembly GCF_015295825.1 of Thermosynechococcus sp. M98_K2018_005. Taxonomy (GTDB): domain Bacteria; phylum Cyanobacteriota; class Cyanobacteriia; order Thermosynechococcales; family Thermosynechococcaceae; genus Thermosynechococcus. Next base: position 12,912 of record NZ_DVEH01000075.1, on the reverse strand, counting down.
AGCGCAACATTCTCCGTCGCTTGGCTAGTTATGGTTGCCGTGTAATTGTCGTGCCGGCGGATACGCCAGCGGAAACAATTCTCAGCTATGACCCCGACGGCATTTTCCTCTCCAATGGCCCCGGCGATCCCGCGGCGGTTCAGGAAGGCATTGAAACCGCACGCAAATTACTGGCGGCTCAGCGTCCCATGTTTGGCATTTGTCTGGGGCATCAGTTGTTGGGACTCTCCTTGGGGGCAGAAACCTTCAAGCTGAAATTTGGTCACCGAGGGTTGAACCAGCCCGCTGGCCTGACGCGGGAAGTGGAAATCACCAGCCAAAACCACGGCTTTGCCATTACTGAAGAATCCCTTGCCCAAACCCCCGTTGAGATTACCCACTTTAACCTCAATGACAAAACCGTTGCCGGTCTGAAGCACCAAACATTGCCGATTTTCTCAGTGCAGTACCACCCTGAGGCCAGCCCCGGCCCCCACGATGCCGATTATCTCTTTGGCGAGTTTGTGGCGCAAATGCGTGCCTATCGTCAACAACACCCCCGCAGCCAATGAAAGGGCGATCGCTCACCCCCTACCTCTTTCTTGCCCCTGCCTTGGGATTACTCACACTGACGGTCGTTTGGCCAGCCCTACAGGCCTTTTTCCTCAGTTTCACCCGCTATGAAACCGATCTCCTGAGTCCGCCTGTGTGGGTGGGATGGGCAAACTTTGCGCAGTTGTGGCGCGATGGCGTCTTCTGGAAAACCTTGGGCAATACTTTCCTCTATTTAGTGGTGGTGGTGCCGATTCTGGCGATCGCCCCCCTGCTGTTGGCCATTCTGGTCAATCAGCCCCTGCGGGGCATCCAGTGGTTTCGTGCTGCCTACTACAGCCCTGTGATTATCTCAATGGTGGTGGCAGGGATTGCCTGGCGCTGGCTCTATGCCCCCAATGGCCTCTTCAACCAACTGGTACAGGGTCTGCATCTGCGGGATACCCCCATTCCTTGGCTGACAAGTCCCCAACTTGCCCTTTTTAGTGTCATGGCCGTCACCGTCTGGAAAGGCTTGGGCTACTACATGGTGATCTATCTGGCGGGACTTCAGGGGATTAGCGGTGAACTCTACGAAGCAGCGGCGCTCGATGGCAGTGACGGCTGGCGACAGCACTGGGATATTACGTTACCGCTGATGCATCCCTATATTCTTTTGGTGAGTATTCTCTCAGCAATTTCTGCCACGAAGGTCTTTGAAGAGGTCTATGTCATGACCCAAGGGGGACCCCTCAATAGCTCCAAGACCGTTGTTTATTACATCTACGAGAATGCCTTTCAGCGCTTAGAGATTAACTATGCCTGTACAATGGGGCTGGTCTTATTCCTGTTTATCCTCTCTTTGTCTCTCTTGAATCTCAAGTTGGGCCGACAGGTGGAAATGCCCCTTAGCTGACCACCTGCATCCGTTGAATCAACCATTGATCACCGCGACGGGTAAAGGTGTAAATGACGCGGTAGGTATCGCTATAGGAAATATCATTGCGCAGCGTCCCCTGTTCATAGAAACGGGCATCCTCATTGACTTCCGCTAATACATCCACGTGATCGCTGCCTTGGGGACGGACTTCCTTTACTTCTAGGTTCTTGAGGGTATAAACCCAATGGCTGCCCTCGGACTTCAAGCCCTGCGCTCGCGATCGCCAGCGGCTCAGTTCTGGCTCGGCTAGAATTGTTGCTAGTTTGTTTATTTCAAACGCCGTGCCAAGGGCTTGGCTTTTAATTTGCTGCCAAGTGCGAAGGCGATCGCGTGCCATCTCTGGCGTTAAGGTTGTGGCTAAGGTCGTCGGTGGTGGCGTCGGGGTTGGCGTTGCCACAGGCGTCGGCGTTGGGGTCACTGGCGGTGGCGGGGTGGGGGCTTCAGCCGTTTTGACTGGCGAATAGACTTTTGCCAAAGCTCCCAACCCAACAAGAACAACCCCTGCACCCATCCAAAACCAAGCTTGACGTTTTTTGTTTTTGCGGCGACTGCTTAGAGTACTGTGCCGTTTGCGAGTGGATGCTTGGGGCGTGTTGGTCTCTGTTGTGGTTGAAGAAGCGGTAGCAGCCGATGCCGAAAAGCCTTGACCCAACCCAGTATGATACTCCAAGGGTAACGTTTCCGCTGTGAAGGAAACGGGCGGCGGCACGGCCACCGTTGGTCTAATGACTTCGGGGAGGGCAGAGGCAGTGGTGCTGGGTGGCTCAGGGGCAATGAAGTCGTCACTGAGAGCCTCTAGGTAGGTTTGGATATTGGGATCGGCAAAGTAGGCATCCAAGGCCACTGGTGTCTCTCCCAAGTCCCGAAAGGCAGGGTAGATTTCTTCCCGTAGCCATTGCTCTGTGTAGTAGTACAGCCCCGGCAGCAAATCGCTGGAATCATTGGAGTAACGACGGATAAAGGCAAGACTCTGCTGATCTTGAGATTTATCGAGCGCGGCCAAGGCCTCAGCAGGTTGTCCCAACAGCAGTAAACAACTGGCCAGTTCGAGGTAGATGTCTTGATTGGGCAAGAGCCGCTCTAGTAAATCCTTGGCGCGGCGAATACAGCTTGGCTGAAGTTCCTGGACACCCCGTGCCACCAGCGCATGGACTGCAAGATAGGTCGCCACTGCTGAGGGACGCCGCGATTCCCGTTCAAAGAGTTCCTGTTGCTCTGCCACGGTGAGATGGCTGCGCAGTTGCAAAATAAATTTCAGAAAATCCTCAACCCCTAGGCCAGAGTAATCGTCATGGCGACCTTCAATGCCCCCGCGATCGCTGAGCATCTCCCGCAGCAATAAAATACCCCGCTGCCGATTCACACTATCGGATAGAGGCAGTGCCAGTAAGTCCAGAATGCGATAGGGACGCAGGCGATTCAGTTCCGTCTGAAACTGCTCCTGGAGGTCAGGAAACAGATTCGCCCGCTGAAGTACCCCTAGACCGGCTTCTAGGCGAGAGGCAGCTGCTTGGTAGGACTGCCGCTGCCATTCCTCGCGTCCCAATTCCAGATAGGCCAAAGCCACAGTCAGCGTAATGTCGGCAACGGCGGCAGAGGACGTATAGGGGCGGTTGAGATTAAAAGCATCCCCCTTTAGGAATTGTTCTCCCAGTTTGACCACTTGGGAGTAGTTTCCCAGTTCATAGAGCAGGAGGAGCGCCCCCGAAAATTGTTGATCACTAATTTCAAGGTGGGGAGCGGTGGCGTCGGGATCCAACTGGGCAATTAAATCATCGGGCTCAACGGCACGGCAGTGGCGATCGTAGGCATGGCGCTGCTCAGGTTCTCGCAAAACCGCATAGGCCTGCTCAATGAGTTCACGACGGCTGGCAACTGTGGTGGGGGAGTGCTGATGGGTGGGCAGTTGCAACAGCCGATCCTGAAACGCTTGCTCAATTTGCTCCGGCGTTGCCTGAATTGGCACACCCAGCACTTGGTAATAGTCGAGGGGAATGCGCACCTGAACCTAAACCTCTACAGATGAACCCGTCTATCAACGATGACAGCACACTCATACGCGCTCAATAGCAACAGAGAACCTTTTCCGGCAGTTGCTCAACGTTTAGAAATCACACAGCATAGTGTTCCCCAAAAAAGGGAGCATCAAGCGTTTTAGGGTATCACAATTTTTGCCCCTCAGTGCGAGTTTGCGAAGAGATTGGGTGGCTTAGCCGCGCACTTTTGCTGTAAAGCCAGAGGCCTTAAATTGCTCCAACTGCAAAGGCGTTGGTTGGTCGTAGGGCACGCTAATGCGAATTTCAAAATCGCTAATGCCAGGTGGAATCACATCAATTGCCCCAACCCGTGTGCGGTTTTGCAACACTGGATTGCCATTGGCATCGTAGATGCGGCCAAAGACATCGGCATCCACCACCGTTTTGCCCGATTTATTCTCTGCTTTGCCAGTAATCAGGTAGCAGTTGGCCTTGAGGGTGGTGCCCCCGGGTGTGACTGAACCTTCACCAATTTCTGGCGGGCATTCGTGGTAACTGAGGTCAAAGAGCCGCACTTGAATAGCGGCGATCGCTGGCAGGATGGCGATACTTGACCAGCACAGGACACTCAGGAGCAAACACACCACTCCTCGACGCAGATATCCCACAAACCGATTCGCACTCATGGTCATTGCTCAGCACTGCAACACGCCCCTATTATCCCACAGTGGTCAAAATCCACAGATCAACGGCTCCTAAGAGCAGCGTAAAGACGGCCAAAATACCGTACATCCAAGGCTGAGCAAGGGGCTTAATCACCTCTGTGGGCAATCCCGTATGGGCTTCAATGGCACGCATCATTTGGGCAAACCCTGCCACTCGCATCGGGAGAAGATACCCCTGACCTGTGGCAGTCACCAGATAATAGACCAAGCCCCCTTGGCTGGTACTGCGGGGCTGAAGCCCTTGAATCTCTGACCAGGTCAGTTGCCACTGCTGCCGCAGGAAGGGGGGAACCCAACGGGGATAGGTGAGGCGGATTCCTTGAGCATCCAGTTCTACCCGCTGACTTAGCGCCCCCCAGAGCAAAACGCCCCCGAGGGCGATCGCCCCCCAAAGCAGCAGGGGTGAAACAGGCGCCGCCGTCTGTGCCGCCAAAAAGGGGAGGGGAAGCGTGAGTGCGCCATAAAGGGCAATGAGCGTTCCAGAAATCAGGGGCGAGGTTTTGAAGCGCAGAGGTTCAGTCATGGTTGTTGCCTAGGTATTGCCTCAGGGGTTCATCATCATTTATCAATAGAATAACCAAGTGGCAAAGGCATATTTAGTGCCCTGCACCACAGGCAAAGCAGCATGGGGATGGGTGTAGTAGGCAGGAAAGACAACAATATCCCCCGTCCGTGGGGTAACCCTTACCCCTTGGCGATCGAAATAGGTTTCTCCCCCCTGAAAGTCCTCATTGAGATAGCCCACCAGACTGACATCCCGCGTCGGGATACCTTGCGCCAGTTCCATTTGCCGACTGGCCAGCAATAGGTTGTCCACATGGCGGCGATAGCCTTCACCCACCCGATAGCGCAGGATCGAGAAGTTCTCAATTTCAGGAAAGCGAATGCCATAGTGCTGGTAGAGGACGATTTGAATCGTTTGTGTGGCTTGGAGAAGAATCTGCCGCATCGTGTCCTGTTGGGGGTCTTGGGGATCAAAGCGCAGTAGGCCGCCGCCGCGCACCGAGCGATCCACCGCCCCCATGAGAATTTGCGCATCCTCAAACCCCACCTTCTCAGCCGTAGCAATCACCTGCTGACACTGGTGAGCGGGAATCAAACGCTGGAAGAGGAGAATCTCACCCCCCAAGTCAAGAATTTGCAGCGGTGCAGCACTCATAGGGCAAACATTGTCGCTATCTCTAAGGTTTAGGGGAGTCGTAGTTGCACCGGCACTTCACTTTGGACATTGCCACTGACAATCACCTCTTGGCGATCGAGCCACCCTTTTGCCCGCTGTCCCTGAACTTGAATGCGGGGATTGCTCTGGCGGTAAAAGACGCCGCCTTGGGCTTCCACTTCCTGTTGGGGGATCCGCCAAATCAGTTGAGCCGTGCGCAGGTGGACATTGGGGCGCTGGATTTCCACTTGACCGCTGGCTTCCACCCGCTCTTGGGGAATCCACCAATTGAGGCGTTGAGCACGCAGTTGTGCCTGTTGAGGTTGGCTATTGATCTGGGCATTGTCAAAGATGGCGCGGTTTTCAGCCATCAGGAACACACCGCGATTGGCCTGCCCTTGAATTCCTTGAGTGGGGTACTGTACCCGCACAGGGCGATCGCTCACCAATTGCTGTTGGGGAATCAACCAGCGCACCGTTTCTCCCTCAACCCGTAGGGCAGGATTAGGAAGCTGCACCTGAACACCCCCCTCAAGGGTGACCACTTGATCGCTAATCGACCAGATTGCTCTTTGGGCTTGCAGCCGTTGCCCTGGGCGATCGCCCGCCACACCGGTGACCCCCCCTTGACCAATCACCCCTGCTAACAGTCGATTGGGTTTCTGCTGCCACACTAGACTCTCCGTATTGAGTCGCAAATCCTTGGCATCCTTGGCTGCTGAGGTCACCTGAACGGCATTGAGGGCACGCAGTTCTTGGCGTTGACTATCGGCTTCGAGGCGCTTGGCAGTAACAGTGACTTGGGGATAGCGGGCTTGCAGGTTTTTCTGGGCAAGGAGAACGGCGCGATCGCCTTGCCAGACCAATTGATCGGCCACAATCGTCCCCTTTTGCTGGAGATCAGTGACCGTGGTGCGGCCTTCAATCCAGAGTTGACCATCCCGCTGCCGCACATTAACCGCCTTAGCTTGCACCTTGTAAGCAGTTTTGCCCTCTGCCTTTAATTCCCCCGTGAGGTTTTGAATCGCCAATTGCTGGCGATCGTCATCACGATAGCGTGCTCCCGCTGCTTGTAATAACCAGAGAAGTTCACCTTTAGCGTTGGTTTGCCGCAGGGTCAGATTTTGCAGCTTGACATCGCCCGTGATTTCTGGTTCTGGTGAGGGTTCCTCACCCACCCATTGATCCACCCAGCCACAGCCTGTTAAGGCCAGTACAAGGCAAAGGGGGAGGAGGGGTCTAGGCAGAGGCATTGTTGTCTAGGTTCTCTCGGGGCTCGGGTAACTCACTGCCCGCAGCTTCATCTTTTCTTTCAGCGGCATCTTGCTCCGAATGGGGGCTAACAATGGGGGGCGGCGTCAGGCTACCGGTAACGGGGCGATAGGTATAGGTTGGGCGGGGCGCTTTTTGGATTTCTTCGCGAATGCTCTCCAGATCAATATAGCGATCGGCAACGTTAATGAGGCTATCGCTCGTCATCGATCGCAGGCTCACCACCTCAACCCGTGCCCCTCGGTAACTCACGGCATCCACCGCATAGGCCAAATCCCCATCCCCGCTGACCAAGATGGCAGTATCGTAGCAGCCCACCAGTGCGATCATATCCACGGCAATTTCCACATCCAGATTCGCCTTTTTAGAACCGTCTGGCAGTTGGACGAGTTCCTTGGAGACAACACGATAGCCATTGCGACGCATCCACAGCAAAAACCCCTGCTGTTTTTCGTTGGTGGGGTCAACCCCCGTGTAGAAGAAGGAGCGAAAGAGACGGGAACCTTGGGTCAAGTGGCAGAGGAGTTTTGAATAGTCAATTTCGATGCCCAGTTGCAGTGCTGCATAGAATAGGTTGGAGCCATCAATGAAGATGGCAACGCGCCCGCGATTTTGTAACACCTGTTCTGGCGTGTAAATAATTGAGGACGAAGATGTAACCATGTAGAAATCATCTCAAAAGAAGTGTGTTATCGGAATATGAAGTCATACCTCTAGCGTATCGCGCATCAAGGGGAATCGGCGAGGGTTGCAGGCAGCAACAGTTTTTGGAAAATTGGCTCTGGATTGGCCAAAGGTTGTGACGCAGGCAAAACACCCCACTGGGCTTGGCGATCGCTCAAAAGGTCTGGGGCAATTGATCCGTTAAATTCAGCATTATAGCCCAACTGCCTATAGATAGCCTTACTCAGTTGGGGGATAATTGGGGCAAGGACATAGGCCACAAGGCGCACTGACTCCAATACACAGTAGAGAATCTCCGCCACCGCTTGAGTTTCCCCAGCCTTATAGCGTTTCCACGGTGCCTCTTCATCGAGAAATTTATTCCCTGCCCGTGCCAGCGTCAGTGCCTGTTGACACACCTCATGGAAGGCCAGTTGCCGATACCTTTGGTCATAGGTTTGGCTGAGGTGCTCTGCCAGTTGCCGTAGGGGATGCTCGCGCGGAATCGCTGACCCTTGGACATTGGGCACTTGCCCATCGGTATATTTCCAGGCCATTTTTAGCGTGCGATTGAGCAAATTCCCCAGATCATTGGCCAGATCCGCATTGAGGATATTGACAAAGCGGGTCTCACTAAAATCGCCATCGCGGCCAAACTCCACCTCTTTCATAAAGTAGTAGCGCACCGCATCGGCACCGTATTGCGCCACCAAGGCAAAGGGATCAAGGGTATTCCCCAGACTTTTGCCCATTTTTTGACCATCCTTGGTGAGAAAGCCATGGACAAAGATCTGCTCTGGCAGTGGTAAACCCGCCGAGATCAACATTGCTGGCCAAGAGATAGCATGGAAGCGAAGAATATCCTTACCGATGATGTGCAGGTTAATCGGCCACCAGGTTTTGAGGGCATTGGTCAGGGTCGGCTCATCTTCTGGTTCCAAGAGGGCAGTGACATAGCCCAAGAGGGCATCAAACCAGACATAGAGGGTCTGCTCTGGATCTGTGGGCACGGGAAACCCCCAAGCCAGATTCACCCGCGAAATGGAAAAGTCCTGAAGCCCCCGCTCAATAAAACTCAGCACCTCATTGCGACGACTGGGGGGCTGGACAAAGTCAGGATGTTCAGCGTAGTAGTCCAAGAGCGCCTGCTGATACTTCGAGAGACGGAAAAAATAGTTGCGCTCATCTCGCCATTCCACCGTCCGATTCACATGGATCGGGCAGCGCCGACCCTCAAGCAGTTCGCGTTCTTCCTTGAATTCTTCGCACTCGACACAGTACCAACCCTGCTGCTGACCGAGGTAAATGTCGCCGTTGTCCCATACCCGCTGAAAAAACTCGTTGACAATCGCTTGGTGGCGAGGACTGGTGGTGCGGCTAAAGCAATCGTAGTGGATATTCAGTTGTTGCCACAGGGCTTGAAAACCAGCAGCAATCTCATCGCAGTGGGCTTGGGGACTCAGACCCCGCTGTTGTGCCGTGCGCTCAATTTTTTGGCCATGCTCATCGGTACCGGTAATGAACCGCACCTGATAGCCCTGCAAACGATAAAAGCGAGCGAGCACATCAGCAGCAATGGTCGTGTAGGCACTGCCAATGTGAGGAAGGGCATTGACGTAGTACAGGGGAGTAGTAAGTGAAAAGTGCGGTGACAAGCAGTGTTTCTCCCTAGGAGGACGAGCAAATCGGGTTATTTCGCGTTATTTATCATAGTGCCATTGGTAGCAGCTTGCGGGCGATCGCCCACCGCTAGATCCACCCAAGAACTCAGGGGGCCTTCTTGCTCACTACCATTGGCAGCCAAGTCACTGTGGCAAAGGAATAGGCGATCGCTCACCCGTGAACAAAGATCCACCAGTAAATACTCCAGACGTTCTGACGCCAAGTGCCACACCCGCGCACTGGGACTCGCCGCCCCCTGCCGCAAAAAGATGGGTGCCTGCCAGAGGCATTGCAAGCCGCCATTCTGCCAATGTGAACTCCCCACATCCAGCCAAAAATGCCAGCGATGGGCGAGTTGGGCACTGCGATATTGAAACGTGGTTGCCAGTAAGACCCCTTGGGGTTGCCGCAGGGGTGGGGCGGGATCAGCAGTTACAATTCCCCGCCGTAGTAGGGTGATCCATTCCCGTAGTCGCTCAGCCGTTGGCGTGCCTCGGTGCTCTGGGAGGTGATCATAAATTTGCCAGTAGGCGGCTGTGGCCTCAAGGAGGGATCGCAGGGGAGCCAATTCACTGGCTGTCAGGTTTTGTGGCCAGAGATAGCGTTGAATTGCCGCCTCTAGGAGATACACAGGCATTTGGCTAGGATCTAGCGTACTCAGCCAATGGCGCAACGTCTCATAGGCGTCGGTGGCACGATGGCCAAAGCGATCCCAATGGCTGTACTGGGTTGTGCTCAGCAGTTCGGCTTTCTCCAGACCCGGCTGAAAACAATAGCAAGAGAGCAGGCCTGCCCGCACAGGATCAATCGCTCGCGGCAGCAAAACCGTTAACATCTCCGCAACCGCCGTTGCCTCTGGAATCATTCCCGTTCGCGGATAAACAAACAGCAACAGCGTCAAAAGGGCACGTACAAAGGGGGATTGAATCAGGGGGCGCTGCTCATTCCAGATCACGAGGGGAATGCCGCGTTTTTTTAGCTCAGTGCTAAGGACATGGCGGGCAACACTATCTAAGCCGGGGGCAAGGATAGCGATCTCGTTTGGCTGCACTATCCCCTGATGAATGGCGGTGGCAATCGTCGCAACCACTTCCTGTAATAGTTGCATCCGCGAGGTGGTTTGAATGGCCGCTATGTTTTCAGGCAGCGTGGCTTGGGGAGTAGTGAGGCGTTCTTGAATCTCAGTCTGGAGAGGGGTATTGCCAAAAATCGTTTCGGCAGGGCAGGGGCGCTCAATGACGGTGGCTTGGTTTTTCAGGCCGAGAAACGCATCGGGATCAGCTCCCAGACCTAGACGGACAGCGCCAATGGGTTGATGGGTCAGGACAATCTTGATCCCCTGTTGGTTAAAGAGGGCGATCAAATCCGCCATCACCGCTGGATAGTTGTGGGTGTTATCAGCCAACAGACACTGAAACCGTTGCCCCAAGGAGACTTGGTATCGGGGATGGTCAAGGAGAACCCGCCCGAATAAATCCGTGGTGATACCGTAGGTGAGAAGGCTGTGGGCAGTACACCAACTTTGCCACTGTTTTAGGGCGGTGACGATCGCCCCCACGGTTTCTGAAGGCATCTCAAGCTGATGATCACTAATGAGTTGGGGTAGATCCTCAAGGCTGAGGCGGGCAAAGGCAGCCAATTGAAAAATATCAAGGAGATGGCGAGTGGCGCGATCGCCGTTTTCACTGAGGACGGCAAAAGTGTGGTTGGCAAGCCAAGGCTGTAACAACCGCTGTGCCCACAGCAACTCTGTTTCCGGTTTCAGACGCAAAGGGGGATGTGGTTCCACGGCCTTCGCCTCAACCAGCAGCGGCCAAAAAAATTCCACCTCATCCTGCATGAAGCCCACTGGCGTGGTGATATAAGGTCTGTAGCCACTGCCCAACTGCGACTCAATTTCCCGTTGGATGGCTTGGCGGCCTTCTACGGTATCCGTCAAAAAGAGGAGCGATCGCTCGCGGGGAATCACTGAGCTGTCCTGCCCGACCCACTGGGCAAATTCCCTCACCAGTGCATTGGTTTTGCCACTGCGACTACCGCCACTGATCCACTGCAACACCGCCAACAAAGCCCGCAAAGTCAATTTGCTACGATTTTATCTATCCTATCGATTTATTGCTTTTGCGGTAGCCGTTGAGAACAGCAGCAATGTCCAGCAATCCCTTTATTCGCCTCAGAGACTGGATCAAGCGTGCAGAACAGTGGTATCTCACAACTCCGAACCGCGCCCTACAGGAAGCCTATGAAGCCGCCCTGAAAATTCGCGCCATTGAACTGGAACACTTTGACGGTCAACCCATTAGTCCTCTCAATCTGCCCGTGGGAGAAGTCTCTAGCTACTTCGAGACAGAGCTAAAACAACTGCTGAAAACCATTCGTATGCGGATGACGGAGTTTCGCGCGAGCCGTCAAATTTTGCCCCTTGCCCCCCCCAAAAGTTCCCCCACTCCTGTCAATGGCAGTATCAATGACGCAACGGCAACCTATACAGTGACGGCTACCGTCAGTAGCACGACAGAACAACCCAGCGTCTATGAAAAGCTGCGGCTGATTGATGCCACCCTCAACCGCTATAAACGGCAGCGAGACAAGGAACTCAGTGCCCTAGCCCGTCCCAGCCTCAGTCGCCAAGACCCCCAACAACGCCAGCAGGTGGCAGCCCTCGACAAAATTGAGGACGATTCTCTCTACCTATCGGAATATATCAGTGATGATCTGACCGATGATTCCCAGCTGGACAGCAGCAGCTTTATTCCCCGCTCGATTTTGCGCACCGCCAATCGCTTTCGCCGTGAACTCAATTCCGATGAAGCCACTGAAGCTGAGGTCGTTCGCGATTTTCGCACCTCAAAGCTGCGCACCCGTTTGGCGGTTCGTTTTATGCTCTTGCTGGTGATTTTGCCCCTGTTGACTCAGCAAATTTCCAAGGCACTAATTGTCAGCCCCCTCGTCAACCACTTTAAGGCGGTGGGGCAAATTGAACGCATCATTAACTCCCAACTGGAGGATAACATTCTCGATGAACTGGCTCGCTTTGAGAACAAAATTCGCTTTGAAAGCCTTGTCAGTAATGTACCGGTTTCCGCCGAGGAGATTCAAAGCCGCATCCGCGAAAAGGCGATCGAGCTATCTACGGAATACCAAAAGGAACTAATTGAACCCCTGAAGAATATCCTCTCCGATGCCTTGGGCTTTACGGTGTTTTTGGGACTGGTGTTTACGGGTCAACGGCAACTGGCGATTGTCAAGGCTTTTTTGGATGAGGTGGTCTATGGCCTCAGTGATAGTGCCAAGGCCTTTATCATTATTCTCTTTACGGATGTCTTTGTCGGATTCCACTCCCCCCACGGCTGGGAAGTGTTGGTGAAGAATACCCTCGAGCACTTTGGCTTGCCTCGCAATGAGGACTTTATTAATATGTTCATCGCCACCTTTCCGGTCATGCTGGATACGGTGTTTAAGTATTGGATTTTCCGTTATCTGAACCAGATTTCCCCTTCGGCAGTGGCCACCTACAAGAATATGAACGAGTAGTTAAGAAGGCACCACTGGCTGAAGAATGGGACAGATCGTGCCCTCTAGGGGTTGCGCGGGCGATCGCCAGCCGGATAGGAGGCCTTGCAATTCCTGTTTAAGAATGTGCAACTGCTGAATTTGCGCCTCAATGGCCGCCAATTTTTCCTCTAACTTTTCCTTGATGTGGTCACAGGGAATCTCACCGCGATCGTATACCTCAAGAAAGGCTTTGATTTCGCTCAGGGTAAGGCCAAGGGACTGGGCACGTTTGATAAAACTCAGGCGAGCAAAGACATCCTCAGCAAAGAGGCGATAGCCGCCACTGGTTCTGCCAACGGTTCGTAATAACCCCAATTCCTCGTAATAGCGAATGGTCTTAACGGGCAGGCCACTACTATGGGCAACGGTACCAATCAAATAGGCGGCTGCATTCATTGCAGTTCTCCCAAGATCAGCGAGACAGCGGTTTTAGAGAGGGGCAGTTTTTAT